>JAFRNP010000090.1 GCA_017430145.1 Clostridia bacterium | reverse complement strand
CCCTCCTCTTCGTCTTCGTCTTAGTCTTCGTCTTAGTCTTAGTCTTTGTCTTTGTCTTCGTCTTTATCTTACCTTTTTTGGGTTTTCAAAAAAAGCGGTGGGTTTTTTTGGGTTTTCCGTTCGGGGAAAAACAGGCTACAAGGTCCCCGGACGACCGGCTGCAATCTGGATAGTCGTCCCCCGTGATCGTTCCCTTCGCTACGCGTTGTTAACCGTTCCCCTGCGGGTTCCGGAATCAAGCGCGCAGTGCTTATGATTTTCACTTTCCACTTTCCGATTTTCAGATCGGATCAAAAAAAAGCGGGCTTTTTCAGCCCGCAGAACGCATTTTCATAATTCCGCCGTTGGATCCAACCGGCTTCGTTTTATTGCAAACACGCACCAGATACCAAGGGCGACGGCGGAGACGACCACGAGGACCGTATGCAGCATACGGATATTCGTGATCTCCGGCCGGCCGATAAACAGGTAGACGACGGTGATGTATAAAACGAAAAACAGCGCCAGCGCCGGGGATAACGCCCGCATATCCTCCACGTTGATCGGGCGGCCTTTCTTTTTACGGTAAAGGAGGGATGCGGCAAGCACACCGATCCCGGTAAAAGCAGAAAAGAAGACGCACAGCGCGATATTCTTTTCATTGCGCACCAGCACCGGGCGTACGACGTTGAGCCCGACGGCGACAACGGCGCATAAAAGAAAGCTGAAAACGCTTCCGGCCTTATCGGGCAGCTTTGAAAGCAGCGTTTCGCGTTCCTGCGTCTCTTTGGACGTTTTGATCAGCCACGCCGTGATCATGCCGCCCGCCAAAAAGCCCGTAAAGTATTCCCAAAGGCTCCAGGGCGCAAACGTGTCGGGCAGCGAAAAGCCCTGCGCCATCCGGTAGCCGCCGTTCCCGAAATAGAAGAACAGATCCGCGATCGTAATGGCCACGGCAAACGCGCCGCACACAAAGGCGCCCGTTTTGGCGGCGTATTTGTCCTTTACGGCAAACCGCGCGGTCAAAATCACCGCCACGGCGGCGATCGCCAGTGAGACCGTACCGACCGACGAGAAATAGTTTCTGCCGCCCAGCAGCTTTTTTGCCCACGAAACGGCGCTGAAATGCGACATATACGCCGCATACACGTCCGGTGACAGCCCCTCGGCTTTCAGGCCGTCCTGAAACGCCGTGACCGCCTGCGGCTCGATCGCTTTTACCAGAAAATGCGAGATACTGGCCTTTGCCGCCAGGTCCACGACGATAAAGACCAGAAGGACGAGCGCATAATCCCGGAAGCGCCACGCCTTTTCCCCGTACGCCCTGCCCAGCAGCACGCCGTAGATGGAGGCAAGCCCGAAGCCGAGGATCAGCATCATAATTACGCCCGAAGCAGGCGATATTTCATAAAGCACCGGTTCATCGTCGCCGACGCGGACCGACAGATAGCCCGTGATCTGGTCAAGATAGGTCCCCCATGCGGGGACTGTGAGCATAAACGCCCCGCCCGAAAGGGCGATCAGAGGCAGAGAAGCCGGCGTGCGCCTGCCGACGGCGGTGTTCAGAAACAGCAGAAACACCACGCCGGCGTTGAGAAGCCCCCACGAGGAGCCCCAGCCGTTGGTGCCCCTGACGCGCCACAGCAACCCCATCAGCATGGCGCCGCAAAATATCGCCGCAAAGTCGCGCGGCGTTAAACGGTGTTTTGCAGACATAACGATCCTCCCTGAATGATTTCACGGCGCCATGCGCCGGCGTTTTTTCCGGCAGCCCGGCGCCCGCTTTTTTGCATATGCCGGCGTCTGTCGCATTTATATAAAGAATTTATACAAAGAAAAGGAACGGCCGAAAATGAAAGGAAGGCAAAAGCGCACGCAAGGCGCGCCTTTGCCTTATAAGATGGATTTTGTTTATTTTACAGCCGCAAACAGCGCCTCATAGGCTTCGGTCAGAATGGAGCCGTCGGAGAAGTTCAGGACGTTGATCTCCTCGTTTTGCGTGAAGATGGAGCGCACGTCGTTATCCGTCAGGATATAACCGATCTGGTCGTTGCAAAGGCCGAAGCAGATGAGCTTTTCGACGCCTGCGGTCTCGGCAAGCGGCGCATAATCCCACGTATCTCCTGTCCAGCTGATGTTCGCGTCCGCGGCGCCGCCCCAGAGGATCGCGGGTTCGATCTCGCCGGGAGTCAGAAGGATCCCGAGCTTTCCGCCCAGCTCCATGTAGCCGATCTCCGTGACCGCCTGATAGCCGAGCCCTTTTTTCACGATCGTGCTGCCGAGCAGCCCCTCGCGGCCGGCAAGCATATGCACGGGGTTTTCCACGTCAAGGAACACTTCCCTGTGCGCTACGTTCAGAAGCGGCGCCAGCTCCTCTTCGTCGGCAATGGTGATCAGCCGGTCGCCCAGCGCCTTGCCCATACCGGCAAGCTTTTCGGCGTCGTCAGCACCGGGGGCGATATTCATGGTCTCGGTGCGGCTGGAGATCGCAAGCTCCGCGCCCTGGATAAATACCAGATCGGCGCCGGTCTGTTCCTTCACGTACGATTTGAGGTAATACGGGAAATCGGAGGTCAGCTTATCGGGGCCGGCGCCCAGCGACACCGGGTGCATGCCGGTCTCGCACACCCAGATCTCGTCGGATCCGTCGGCGGGGACGAAGCGCAGACGCTGGAAATCGGTGTCAAGCGCGTTCGGCTCCCGCTTATCCTTCAGATAATCCGCGATATCGACGCAGCCGTAATAAAGCGTACCGTCTTTCATGGAATTGAAGGCGTCTTTGATGGCGGCGACAACGGTGCCGTATACCGACTCCATAAAGGTCTTGTTTCTGCCGGAAAGCAGTTTATCGGAGGCAAACAGGCTAAGCGCCGGGTTTTCGAGGACCGCAGGCACCAGGGGCGTCGCAAGCCCCAGCGTATCGATGCAGGAGTGCTGATGCAAAGCCGAGACGTTGATGGAGTCGATCCCGTTCCCGGCGGCAAATTCAGCGAGCCTGTCGCGGATCTCAAGCACGTCGCCGCGGGCGAAGCCGAAGCCGTCGATGGCGGCGTAAACGACGGTGGTCTCCCCGTCGCTCAAAGCGTAGGCCCTGCAGCCCTGGTCGTCCAGGACCTCCGTAGGCGCGCGGCCTTCCATGGCTTCAAGGGTGCCGGCAAGATAGTATTCACCGCCGGTCGCGTCGATGCCGTCCAAAAACGACCCCTCGGCAAAGCCCATTTTCCAGCCGGCGCCCTCGGCGGGCGCGGTATCAAAGGTCTGTTTGCCGGGATAGAAATTTTCGCTTTTATAGCTGTCGGCGCTTTGGATCTTCCCGGTCCAGTTCAGCCCCGGGATCAAGAGGTTCAGAAGCCTTCCGAGCGCAAAGATCAGCTTATCCAGCAGCCGGTAAAAGGCATGGGTGACCGTTTCCTGCGTCGTATAGGCGGGCGTCTGAGCCGCGTCGTCGGCGGCAAACGATACCGCGCCGAACGCCGAAAAAGCAAGGATCAGCGCAAGCAATACCGCAAGCGTCTTTTTGAGTGTTTTCATCTTATTTACCTCCCTGATAGTCGGATTTCGTTTTCTTTACAAGGTCCATAACGGCGATAAACGTGTCGGAGACCGTGCGGGCGGTTTCGGGGCCGGTGGAGTTGGTCTCCTCATAGTGCCGCCTGCCGTGGCAGTCGATCCCCTTATCAAGATAAGGCTTGTCGGGGTTCAGGTAAAAATCGTTGGGCGGCAGAATATAGCCCAGCTCGTCGTCCGCCAGCCCGAACACGAGCAGCTCCTCTGCGCCGGCGGTTTCGGACAGCGGCGGCGGGTTACATTCCGGCCCCTTTCCGGTGGCGGAATCCTCTGCTGCCAGCGCCCCGCCGAAGACGAGCTCCGGAAACAGCTCCCCGGGCAGAAACAGCATCGGCACGTCGTCGAGCTCCATATAGGTCATCTGCGTCAATACGGCAGGCTCCGGCAGAAAATACCGGTCCGCCTGCATAATGCCGGCAACGGCGGCCATGCTTAAAAGCGGGTTTTCCACCTTTACGTAAAACGGCTGCACGACGGCGCTGATCCGTGCCGAGAGCGGGCGGTCGTTTTCGATACCGCAGGCGTAATCCCCGAGCTTCCGGCCGATACCGCGGGTGGATTCCAGCAGACGGTGCTCTCGCCTTAACAGATCCTCGTCGCCGATATCCATACTGATCATGCCGCCGATGGCGCCCACCGTATAAAACGTGCGCGCCCCCGTGCGGATACGGATCTGCTCGCGGAGGTACGCCGGAAAATCGGCGCTGACCAGATGGTTGCAGCCCTGCAGAGACTCGGAATGGGAGGCGAAATTCAGAAACCAGGTCTCCGGCGCGCCGTCGTCGGGGACGAAGCGGAAGCGGGTCAGCGTTTTGGAATAGACCTCCGGTGTGCGGATATCCTCCTGCATATCGGGGACTTCGGCCGTTCCGTAATACAGCTTCCCTTCGCGCCGGTCCTCATACGCCGCCATCGCCGCCGCCTTCGCCTGCCGAAACAGAAGCGACATGAATTTTTCGTCGCGCCCGGTCAGGGGCAGCGGGCCCCAGATCCCCATGGTGTCGATCCCGGCGTGGTTATGGGTCGCCATCACGGTGATCCCTCCGCAGCCGGTGAGCCGGCAGAAATCCGAAAGGCCGTCTTTGAGGCGGTTGACGTCCTTACTGAGAAGGCCCACCACGTCGGCGGAGATAAACAGCCAGCCGCCGCTGCCGTCGTCCAGCCACAAAGCGCTTACGTACTGCGGGTCGATAACGCCTCTCGCGGGGTTATGGTCGCTGTACCCGGCGATATAGTATTTTTTCTTATCGATGTCGTCCGGCAAAACGGGCATCGTACCGAACCCCGCAAAAAACGTGCGGTTTTCTGTGGGCGGGGCGTAAGTAAACGTCCCGTCTGTCAGTTCCGGCGCCTGTTTCTTTGCGTCTTTACGGGCGGTCAGGTTCAGCCCCGCCGCCAGCAGCCGGTTCAGGATCGACATATCCATCACCTCTTTTTATAAAAATATCACATTATGCACAAAAAATCAACAGGACACCAAAGGAATTTACACAATGTTCACGGTCGTTATTCTTTCCGGTAGTTCCCCCACAGGACCTCCAGAAAATCGGCGGCGTCTGCAAGGACGTGCGGATCCCTTTCATATTCGTCGATCATTTCCCGCAGCTTTTCCCGCCGCGCCTCATCCGGAGCGATGATCTCGTCAAACAGCAGCGGGATGATCTCCACCGCCAGATGGAATTTTTTTGCCCAGCCTTCCAGTTCCCGGCAGATGGGCAGGTCCTTTTGCAAAAATGCGTCCGCCGCGTTCAGCCACGTCAGGTACCGGTCCCGGGACCGGGCAGCTTCCTGCAGATAGCCGGCGTATACGAAACGGGAGACGGCAGACAACCAGTGTTTGAGGATCGAAGCGTTTTCCGTCTGCAGACAGGAGGTAAAGCAGAAATCCGCAAAGATCCTGAACGCTTCGTAGTTTTCCGCCCCGACGGCGTCGGCGATCGCCGTCTGATAGGCGTCATGTTCGTCATACTCGCTTGGGGCCCAGAGAAAATCGGCAACGGTCGACAGCGGGATCAGGGAGCACAGGTGGTACTCCATGACGTTTGCGATCAGCCCTTCGCAGACGCTGCCGAGGTCGGGATCCCGCCCGGCGATCGGCCCCAGGTGCATCTCGCGGCGCATGGCCATATCGTTGACCGGGTAATTATCCCAGTACAGCGGCATGTGGCGGGTGCGGACAAAAAAGCGGGCGGCTTCGTCGGCGGTCAGTTCTCTGGAACAGATATCCCTGCCCGTCCAGAACAGCATAACGGCCGGCGGGATCCCCGTGCCGAGCTGTGTAATATAGTATTCGTCGCCCTTTCCGTGGTAGAGCGTCGGGCAGACGGCAAGCTTAATTTCCGGATCAAGCGCCGTCAGCGCAGCGTGATATCTGTTTACAAGATCAATATGCGCGTTGACCGTTTCGCCGTAGCGTTCCCGGTCCTCTTTCTGCAGGTATTCGTCGATATCGTCCAGCAGCAGGCCGAAACACCTTACGCCGATATCATAAAGCTGCCGGGTCTTAAGCATAAGCAAATCAAAATCCGCTTGACTGCCGTACCGGATCGAAAGCCCCGGCGCGACGCACCAGAAAAAGTCCATATAATAGCTTTTCGCCGTGTCGGACAGCAGCCGGATACCGGCAAGGTCGGCTTCCGGATAGAGCTCCCGCCAGCGCCGCCGGTGATACAGATCGTCCTTCGGGGCGTAAAAGTAAGCGTTCATACGCTTTTTCGCCATGGCGCAGAGAACCGTCAGGCGCTCTTCCTTTTTCCAGGGCACGCCGTAAAAGCCCTCGATGTACCCGCGCAGACGAAACGCCGGATCTCCGTCGTAATCCCCAGGATACAGCGTGCCGTGCCGTCTTTTTTCCGTGATCTCGCACAGGGCGTAAAACGCGCTTTTTTCGCCGGAACAGACGACCTTTACCTTCGTCATATCCCCGTCTTTTTTCACGGAAAGCAGATATTTTTCATCCGTGGCCCGCCGCGTACGATAGCTGTACGTCACCCGCCGGGTGTTTTCGTAGTCTATACACACTTCGATCCCCGGGTCGGCAAGGAAGGAAGCGAAAAGAACGTCGTTTATGCTCATCAAAAAAACTCCTTTGGAAAAAGCGGAAAGTGAAAAGTAAAATCGGAAGCGCAGACGCCTGATAATCATATAACCGTCTTCGGACGGAAAAGCATGGGAAGAGGAACAGGCGCCGCCGATTGACCGTAGGGGCGGGCACCGACCGCCCGGAACGTATATTCATCGCAGAAACGACAAACAGGGCAATCAACGTAAACATGAAAAACAGATCCGGTCACCGGTTCGGTCCATCTGATTCCGAGGCGGCGGGCGGTCATGCCCGCCCCTACGGTCGGACGGCGCTGTACCGACGAAATCAGACGCCGTCGTTACCAAAGATTTTATCTGAAAAAATCTGCCTTTCCCCGGGAAAAAAACCGATTTCCCGTTTATATAATCAAGCGAAGCTTCCGGTTTCCACTTTCCACTTTTCACTTTTATAAATGTCTGATATTTTTATATTTCTCAATAAACCCCTGATTGATCTCATCCCCTCCGTCCACGTTGCTGCTGGAAAAGACCTCGGGGGTGACGCCGTCCGAAAGCATGGTTTCCACACACGCGCAAACGGCGGCGTTTAAGATCGCGGCGCCAATGACCGTGGAGGTGGGGGCGACGTTTGAGCCGAGGCCTTCAAACGGGACGGCGGCGTCGCCCAAGCACCCGCCGTTATCCAGCACGATATCCGCAAGCTCATACAGCTTTTTGCCGGACGGATGGCGGGAGGCGGCGGCTTTGGAGTGGTTCAGGTTCGTCAGCGCCGCCACCGTAAGGCCCTGCGCTTTCGCGAGCATTGCCATATCGATGCATACGCCGTTGCGCCCGGAGTTGGAGATAATGACGATCACGTCGCCGCTTCTCATACCGTAATCAGCAAACAGCTTTTCGGCAAGGCCGGGCTGCCGTTCGATCTGCGTACTTTTTGACGCCGATTCATGCAGCATCAGCGGGCCGTAAAGCACCGGGCGGATATTGACGAGCCCGCCGGCGCGGTAAAACAGCTCCTCCGCCAGCATGTGCGAATGTCCGGTGCCGAACAGAAAAACGGTATGGCCGGTTGCAAGCGCTTTTGCAAACGCGTTCCCGAGCCGTTCGATCTGCGGGAGCCCGGCGTCGGTGATATCAGCAAGCACGGACTGAACGGTCTGCAGGTATAAATAAGCTTTATCCATAAAACACCTCCGGATAATACTTACGGCAGGATCAGGCGCATCGCCCGTTTCGCCGCGGCGACCTCGGGCGCGCAGGGCAAAAGGGAGACCTCCGTTTGCGGAAAACGGGAAGAAAGCGTCTGTATAAACAGGTCTCTGAAGGGGGCGTGGTGCTCAAAAATGCCGCCCCAGACGCCAAGCGGCGTGCCCTGCGGCAGACGGCGCATAAGCGCCGAAACGGTATCTGTAAAGGAGAGCACTTGACAATTCAGGATCGTATTCGCCGCATGGTCCCCTTTCGCCGCGATCCCAAAAAACACGGGGGCAAAGGCGGCGACTTCTCGGGTGGAAACGGGCGGATCATAGAACCGCGCGATCAGTTCGCCTTTGGTCCGGCACCGGAAAAAGTCCATGACGGCGTCATACAGCGCCGTGTGTTCCCCGACGCCGTCGGCATACGAAAGCGCCGCGCGGACGGCTTCCACGGACAACCGGTACCCGGAGCCCTCGTCCCCGAGCCTTGCGCCCCAGCCGCCCGTATGGATGACCGTTCCGTCCGGCAGTCTGCCCGCCGCCATGGAGCCGGTGCCGCAGATCGCGGCGGCGGCGCAGCCCCTTTCCTTTACGGCAAAAAGCGCCATCGAGACGTCGCTGTCAAGGCATATCGCTTTACAGGGGACCGTCCCGCCGCACAGCGCTTCGGTCAGTTTTTCATCCGCTATTCCGTCCAGCGCCGCGCAGCCGATCCCGGCGGCGGCAACGGCATACGCCGAGCCTTCGGTGACGTCGGAGACGAGCGCGCGCAGGTTTTCGCGCGCAGCGTCCATACCTATCCCTAAAAAGTTCAGCCCGCCGCCCTTTGCGCGTCTGACGACGGCGCCGGTTTCATCGCACAGCACGGCGGTGGATCCGGAGCCGCCGCCGTCGAGGCCTAAAAAACAGATCATATAAAAATCCTCTCCTGAAAGTAAAAACAACAAAGTATAAAAGAAACTCAACTTATCTATACAGAAAGAAAAGATTTGCGGATACGGTTGAATTTTGGAGGTGAGACTTCCTTTTGGTTCTGTAGCACGGCGCACCTGCGCAATGTCATTAAGTTAAGGATTCCTCAAAGGAGGGGTCCTACTTTTTTTGCAGAAAAATCAAAAAAACACAAAAAACACTTGACAAACCGGTCGGTTTGT
>JAFRNP010000089.1 GCA_017430145.1 Clostridia bacterium | reverse complement strand
GCGATATCACCCGGAAAAAGAAGCTGCTGGAGAAGCAGAAGGAAGGCAAAAAGCGCATGCGCCGCTTCGGGACCGTGGAGGTCCCGCAGGAGGCGTTCATGGCGGTGCTGAAATTAGATGACCAGACCTGACCCCACCCTCGGGATCTACGTCCATGTCCCGTTCTGCCGGTCCAAATGCCCGTACTGCGATTTCTATTCGCTGCGCGCGGACGACGGGACCAAAGCCGCTTACGTTTCCGCCGTGTGCGGGGAGCTGGAGACCCTGAAACGGGTCGGCGGCTTCGTCCCGCCGGACCTGCAGGGGCGGCAGGTCGAAAGCGTCTATTTCGGCGGCGGCACGCCGTCGGCGCTGGCGGCGGAACAGCTCTCTGAAATGCTTCACGCCGTGCGTCGGCATTACCGCCTTTCGCCGGACGCGGAGGTCACCGCGGAGGTGAACCCGGGCCTCAGAGACGCGGACGCGTTCTTTTCGGTCCTGGCTGCCGCCGGTTTCAACCGGGCGTCCGTGGGCATGCAGTCGGCGGTTGACGCCGAACGCCGCAGGCTCGGCAGGACCGCCGGTTTTGCCGACGTGAAGCGCACGGTCCGTGCGGCGAAACGCAGCGGGATCGAAAACCTTTCGGTCGATCTGATGCTCGGCGTGCCGGGGCAGACGCAGGCGAGCCTGTCTGAGAGCGCGGACGCGGCGCTGTCGCTGGATATCACGCACCTGAGCGCCTATATCCTGAAGCTTGAACCGGGCACGGTCTTTGCCCGCCGCGCCGATACGCTGGGCCTGCCCGACGAGGATGCGGTCTGCGATATGTACCTTGCGCTTTGCGACCGGCTCGAACGCGCCGGGATGCGGCACTATGAGATCTCCAATTTCTGCTTCGGCGACCGGGTGGGGCGGCACAACCTGCGCTACTGGGACGGGGGCGACTATCTGGGGATCGGGCCAGCCGCCCACTCGTTTGCCGGCGGCAGACGGTTTTATTTCCCCCGCTCGCTGGACGCGTTTTTGCAGGGGGCGCCCCCCATAGACGACGGCGCCGGCGGGGACGCCGAAGAGCGGCTGATGCTGCGCCTCAGGCTCGACGAAGGGCTGGACCTGCCCGCGTATTATGCGGAATTCGGCGTGCGTCCCACAAAAGGCTTTGAAGCGCGCTGCCGGGAACTGCGGGCGGCGGGGCTTTTGCAGCCGCAGGAAACCGTCCTTTCCCTGACCCCGAAGGGGATGCTGCTTTCCAATACCGTTATTACAGACTTACTGATCGCGCTTTTTCCGGAAAAGTGACCGGATAAGCTGCGTTTTATGAAACATAAACAGAAAGGAATCCGTTATGCTGCTCAGTTCCGTTTTTGAGGGCGTGCCCTTTACCGCCCCGGCCTTTGAGGACCGGGAGATCGCCGATATCGTTTACGACTCGCGCAAGGCGGCGGCAGGTACGCTGTTCGTTGCGCTGACCGGCGCGTACAGCGACGGCCACGATTATGTAAACTCCGCCTATCTCAACGGCGCCAGGGCCTTTCTGGTCCAGAAAGAAGTCTCCCTGCCCGCCGACGCGCTGGTGCTGACGGTGGGGGATACCCGCGCCGTCCTCTCGGCGATCAGCGCCAACTTTTTCCGTCACCCGGAGCGGGAACTGAAGATCGTGGGCGTGACCGGCACCAAGGGCAAAACCACCGTCGTCAACATGCTGCGGTTCTGTCTGGACGCCGCCGGGCTGTTCTGCGGCGTGATCGGCACCGTGGGCGCGCAGTACGGCGACGTGACGCTGCCCACCGTCAATACGACGCCCGAATCGTATGAATGTATGAAGCTGTTTAGGCAGATGGCGGACGCGGGCTGCAAGGCGGTTTGCATGGAGGTCTCCTCCATCGGGCTCAAGGCGCACCGGGTGGACGACATCCCGTTTACGACGGCGGTGTTCACGAACCTGACGCCCGACCACATCGGCGGCGCGGAACACGAGAGCTTTGAGGAGTACGCCTACTGGAAAAAGCAGCTTTTCTACCGCTGCCAACAGGCGGTGCTGTGCGCGGACGACGCCTTCAGCGAAGAGCTCAAAGAGATCCTGACGGTCCCGTACCTGACCTACGGCGTGTATGAACCCGCGGACGTGACCGCCCGGAACATCGAAAAGGTGCGCGCGTCCTCGTTCTTCGGCAGCCGTTTCCTCTGCGTCGCCGGGGACGAGGAACGGGAGCTGACGATCTCCATGCCCGGCGTTTTCAGCGTGCTCAACGCCCTTGCCTGCGTCGCCGTGTGCCGGCAATTGGACGCGGATATGGACGCCGTTGCCGAAGGACTGAAAAACGCGGTGGCAAAGGGCAGGAACGAGGTCCTGCGGCTGGACGTTCCCTACGACGTGGTGGTGGATTACGCCCACAACGGGCAGAGCTTCCATTCGGTGCTCGATACGTTTACACAGTACGAACACAACCGGATCATCACGGTGTTCGGGTCCGTAGGCGGCAGGGCGCAGCTTCGGCGCGAGGAGATGGGTACGATCAGCGGGACCCGGGCGGATCTGACGATCATCACCACCGACGACCCGAATTACGAGGACCCCGCCGCCATCTGCGCCGAGATCGCCCGCGCCGTCGAAAAGGCGGGCGGTAAATATGAGATCATCGTGGACCGGGAGGCCGCCGTCCACCGGGCGCTGTCGCTGGCCGAACCCGGCGATATCGTGCTGCTTCTGGGCAAAGGCCACGAGCAGGCACAGAAAGTCAGAGGCGGGCTGGTACCGTATTCGGATATCGGATCTGTAAAGAGCTATTTTGATAAAAAATAAGAATTCGATAAAAAAAGTGGAAAGTGAAAATCGGAAGGGCTTCGCCCTTGATTTTTAGAAAGGGATAAGAGATGTATCGGTTTAACGAGGAAAAAGATCTTGCGGCGTTTGAGCAGTTTGTGCTGGACAACGGCGGGATCTATATGCAGAGCGTCAAATGGGCCAAGGTCAAGCAGGAGTGGAATTCCCGCTATTATTCCGGCTTCAACGGGGACGGCGTGCGGGTGCTGACGGCGCTGGTCATGGAGCGCCGCGTGCCGGGCGCGGGCAAGATCTGGTATTCGCCCGCCGGGGCTGTGTGCGATTACAGCGACGACGCGCTTCTGGAGGCGTTTTCGTCGTTTATGACGGCGGAAATGAAAAAACACGGCGCCACCGCCCTGTTTTTCGACCCCTGCGTGGAACTGCGCGTGGAGGGCGAGCGCACGGCACTCGGGCCGAAGGTCCACAAAAGCCTGACGGCGTGCGGGTTTAAGCTCAACCCCAACGCCTCCAACTGCCTGTATAAGTCGCCGGTACAGCTCATGCTGCCGCTGAAGACCCCGGAAGGGGAGGCGCTGACCCCCGAAAAGCTTCTCAAAAGCTTTGAAAAGGGCGTGCGTTATTCGGTGCGCATCGGCGAAAACCGGGGACTGACCGAGGCGGTGTATACCATCGACGACGTGGAAAAGGATCCGTCGATCTTAGAGGATTTTGCCGCCGTCATGCGCGATACCTCGGAGCGCAACGATTTTGTGGAGCGCGGCAGCGAATATCTCAAACGTCTGCTCTCGGTCTTCGGGCCGGAGGAGATGGATATCATGCTGATCTATTACGACAAGGCGCGGGATACCGCCATGCAGGAAGAACGGCTCAGACGCAAAGCGGAGCTGGAGGCGGCGCTGCCGGACGCGCCCGAAAAGAAAAAACGCGGCATGCGCGAGGAGATCGAATCCGTCGACCGGCAGACCGAACACTACGAGGAGCGGATCCGGGAGACCGCGGGCGACCCGCGCGAAAAGATCTGCGTTGCCGGCGGCATGACCGTCCACTACAACGGCATGAGCTCCTGCCTGTTCGGCGGCGCTCGCAACCTTTTGCGCAACAACCTGCGCGCCAGCCACTATTTCAACTTCCGCCGGATCTGCCGCAGCATTCAGCTCGGCGGCAGCGTCCACGACCTGGGATACGTATTGCTGAAGGATACGCCCACGGACCCCGACGGCTGTCTCGGCCCTTGCGTCCCCAATGAAGAGTTTGAGGGTATCAACGCCTTTAAGAAGAGCTTCGGCTCGCTGTATACGGAATACATCGGGGAGTATATCCTGATCGCCAATAAGGCGAAGTATTTCTCGTATGAGCATCTGATCAAAACGGCGCGTTCGGCGCAAAGCGTGGTCAACCGGATCGTTCGGAAAACCCGGTGATCCGACGGCGGCAGGAGGTACGGTAATGGAACAGACAGGACTGTTTTCCGCTTTCGCGGCGCGTCCCGGACACCCGGATTGGGCGGTGCTGACGGCCCGCCGGGATCCGCTGTATCAGCGTGAAAACGATTGCAGGAACCCGTTTGAACGGGATTATACCCGTATCCTGCACTGCCTTGCCTACCGGCGCTTGAAACACAAGACGCAGGTCTTTTACAACATCGCAAACGACCATATCTGTACCCGCATGGAGCACGTCGCCCACGTAGAATCGGTCAGTACCACCATTGCGAAGGTGCTGGGACTCAGCGTGGAGCTGACCCGCGCCATCGCCATCGGCCACGACCTGGGGCACGCGCCCTTCGGGCACCAGGGGGAGCGGGAGCTGGACCGGCTGTTCCGGGAGCACCTGCAGGAGCCGTTTTTCCATGAAAAGAACGGCGTACACTTCGTGGACGACCTGGAACTGCTGGAGGACGACTACCGGATCTACCGTAATCTCGCCCTGACCTACGCCGTAAGGGACGGTATCCTTTCCCACTGCGGCGAGATGGACGAGAACGGGCTTCGCCCGCGTACGGAGGCGATCGACCTTGCCGGTTTTACCGAGTGCGGCCAGTACCAGCCCTTTACGTGGGAGGGATGCGTCGTCAAGCTTGCGGATAAGATCGCCTACGTCGGCAGGGATATCGAGGACGCGATCCGCCTGAAATTCCTCACGCAGGAAAACATTGCGGAACTGGCGGATATGGCGCGGGACAACGACCGGATGGCGAACAACACCACGGTGATCATGAACAATATGATCAGCGACGTGTGCGCCCATTCCTCGCCCGAAAAGGGGATCCGGCTCAGCGAAGAGATGTTCCGCCAGCTGACAGAGATCAAACAGTTCAACTTCCGCTACATCTACCGCAACCCGCGGCTCGACCCGTTCAACGCCTACGTGCATCTGGTGATCGGGCAGCTGTTCAAAGCATTGAGAGAGTGCTACGACGGGGAGCGCACCATTGAGACCGTCCGCCGGAAAGCGGAAATCTACCCGGAGCTGATGGGCGAATTCGCGGACTGGCTCGCAAAGTTCTGCGACCCCGGCATGAGCCTGTTTGAATACAGGGACGAGCGGACCGCGAAGTGCCAGAACCGAAAGATCTACGGCGATCTGTCGGAGGAGAGGGTCTACGTCCGCGCCGTGCTGGATTACATCTCCGGTATGACCGATTCCTACGCCATCAAGGTGTTTTCGGAGCTGATCACTTACTGACCGCCCGTCCGGGCAATGTCAGCAACTTAAAATATGGATCAACAAGCCTGCGAGGTCCATCAGGTGACAGTTCCCCGATTGACTGACGTAAATCGGGATAACCGTCCCCGTGATTGACCTCTCCCGGCCGCCTTCACTTACTGACCGCCCGTCAGAACAATGTCAGCAACTTAAAATATGGATCAACAAGCCCGCCCGGTCCATCAGGTGACAGTTTCCCGATTGACTGACGTAAATCGGGATAACCATCCCCGTGATTGACCTCTCCCGGCCGCCTTCAGTTGCTGACCGCCCGTCAGAACAATGTCAGCAACTTAAAATATGGATCAACAAGCCTGCGAGGTCCATCAGGTGACAGTTCCCCGATTGACTGACGTAAATCGGGATAACCGTCCCCGTGATTGACCTCTCCCGGCCGCCTTCAGTTGCTGACATTGCCCTTCAGAGAAGAGAATAAGAAAGAACGCCTGCCGTGCAGAACACGGACAGACGTTCTTTTTCAATGATTATGCATCAAGCCTGGGTCTCGTAAACGCTGACCTTTTTGCGGTCTTTGCCGAGACGTTCAAATTTCACCGTGCCGCTGACCAGCGCGAAGAGCGTATCGTCAGAGCCTTTGCCGACGTTGTTGCCGGGGTGAATGTGGGTGCCGCGCTGCCGGACCAGGATGGTGCCGGCGTTCACGAACTGACCGTCGCTTCTCTTGGCGCCGAGGCGCTTGGACTCGGAATCACGGCCGTTACGGGTGGAACCCATACCTTTCTTATGCGCGAAAAGCTGAATGTTTACCTGAAGCATTCTTTACACCTCTCTTTTTACTGAAATAAACGCGGGATACTGCGCTTCGAGATTCTCCAGATGAAGGAGAAGCCCGCGGACAATATCCGCAGCGGCGGCGCTGTCAGAAAACGCCAGCCGCATCGATCCCGCCTTTTCTTCCACTTCAGCCGGTACGCGGAGGATCTCCGTGACCGTATTGGCGGCGAAGTATGCGGCAGAGGAAACGGCGGCGCAAACGATATCCTGTCCGGGTTCCGCGTATTCGGCGTGGCCCGTAATCTGGAATGCGGCGCTGTCTCCGTGGATCGAAAAGCTTGCTTTGATCATCAGGCGTTCACCGCGGTGATCTCAAGCTTCGTATAGGGCTGTCTGTGGCCGAGCTTTCTCTTCTCGTTCTTCTTGGGCTTGTAGGTCATCACGGTGATCTTCTTCGCCTTGTCGGTCTTCAGGACCTTGGCGGTCACGCTTGCGCCTTCCACATAGGGAGCGCCGGTGGTGATGCCGGCATCGCCCGCAACGGCAATAACTTTGTCGATCACGATCTCAGAGTCATTTTCCGCATTCAGCTTCTCAACGTAGACCGTATCGCCGACTTCGACCTTGTACTGCTTGCCGCCGGTTTCGATAATCGCATACATGTGCTTTGTTCTCCTTTGTCAGTCTCGCTGCATGGGGTGGGAAAAAACCGCTTGTCGCGCCGTTTGGGCGCACCCGTAGCATGCGGCCTTATAATAGTATCATATTCCTTTGGCAAAGTCAACAATTTTTTCTTAAATTTTTTATCACTTCCTACATGTTTTTTTATTGTATTTTTATCAAACTCCATATATAATAGAGATATGATGAAACGTAACCGCAATATCGATTTCAACCGTGACACCTATGATGAGTCCCGCAGGATCTTAAAGCGGATCCTGTGGTGTGTGCTTGCCGCCGTACTGGTGGGAGGCGCTTCTTTCGTGATCCTTTTAGCGCGCAACGATTTTGATTTTTCCCGTTTTATCGGCAGGCGTACGGAGACGACGACCGATGAGACCACAAGTGAGACCGAGACCGCGGGCGGCGGTTCCGCGCCTCTGTTTTCGGATGAGAATGCGGTGAATATCCTGTTTTTGTGCGCAGATGAGGAGAAGCTGGATTTTTGTGAGATCTTTTCCTTTTCCAAGGCGGAGTGCTCCATCAAGATCAAAGCGATCGCACCGGACCTGCCGCTGACGTATAACGGAAAAAAAGAGGCGCTTTCCGGGATCTACAAGTCGTATTCCGGCTCTGCTGTCCGGGACGCGATCGTCGGCAGGGGGATCCCGATCGCCCGGATGATCACGGCGCAGGAAAGCGGCTTCCGGCAGGTGATCCGCCTGCTTGGCCCCGTGACCGTCGACGTCCCGCGGGAAGCGGATTTCTCGGTGGACGGGATCCGGTACACGCTGGAAGCGAAGCCGCAGGAGATGACCGCAGATACGCTGCTCAATTACATGACCCACGCCTTCAGCGATGATGAACGCGTGTCCATACAGGCGGGGGCTTGGGCTGATATCCTGCGTCAGCACCTGACGCCGGAAAACGTGGAGAGGGGCGAATCGTTTTTCTCAAAGCTCATCAACTGTGTAAATACGGATATTTCCGCATTTGATTACGCCGAGTACCGCATGCCGCTGTCCGATTTTCTGATGCAGAAGCCCGGGATATCGGTGATCAACTGACACTTTATTGTCATTTGCGGCGCATCTTCCATTAAAGGAGAAAACAACATGGACCTGAAACGAAAACTGCTTGCGGTATTCTGCTGCCTGATCGGGGCGGTGCTGTTAATGACCGCCTGTCATGTGCGGCGCGATCCCGGAAGCGATCCCGGGAACGGGATCTATGATCCGGGCGGCAAAGACCAGAAAACGGATAACGACGGCGCATTTACCGACAGTGAGACGTTTGTTGAACCCGATTTTATCGATTTTACCGTCTCGCGTTATCTGTATGAGGAGCTGACGCCCGCCGAACAGCAGGCATACCGGTCGATCTATAACAACGTGTTCTCCCATCCGGAGCGGATCCCGATCCCGGAGATCTCTCAGGAGGAACTGGGGAACGTTATGCAGGCGCTGCGCTACGATAACCCGCATATCCTGTGCCTTGAAAACACGTATACCTATTACGTCAAAGGCAGTTCCTATTATGTGGTTCCGAACTACGCGGATTCTGCGGAAAACTGCCGGACGCGGACGCTGGAAGCCGTCAGCGCGGCAAGAACGCTTGCTTCTTCCGCTTTAGCCGAAAGCGACCCTTACCGGCGGGAGCTTCTGATCCACGACGCCATATGTGAAAACTGTACCTATCAGTCCGGTCCGGACGCCGCCGATATCTATGGCTGTCTTTGCCGCCGCAGCGCCGTGTGTGAAGGCTATTCATTGACCGGCAAGCTGATGCTGGATATGGCGGGGATCCCGAATATCGCGATCACCGGCGTGGGGCGCAACCGCAGCGGCAACACGGAATCCCATATGTGGAACGCCGTGCTGCTTGGCGGCGAGTGGTATTATCTCGATATCACGTGGGACGATCCCGTCACGGCGGACGGCGAGGCGGTCGTGCGCCATTCCTACTTTAATATTACGAAGGATCTGTTGGACGTTACCCATTTTGATTACACCGAGCCGGCAGTCGTGAACGCCGTGAACACGGCGCAGGATTACTATGTGAAAAACGGCTGTTTCTGTACTGCCGATAACTGGCGGGAGCTTCTGGAGTCGGCCATGTCCGGCGCCACGGAAAATCACTGCGAGTTCCGGTTTGAAAACGCTGAGGTTTTTGCCCTGGCAAAGGCGGAGCTTCTGGATGAAGACGGGCTCGGGCAGCTGTTTGCCGATGTGTTCGCCGGCAGCGTGACCAGGTATACCTATTCGCTGGATGAAGACGTGCTCGTGCTGCACATTGACTGGTGATAACGATCCCGAAGGGATCTTTTGAGAGATAAAGAATAAGAAAAACGAGAAAGGGCGGTATCGGACGGCAAGCAACCCCTCACGGTACCGCAGGGTGAAAAACGATGGCTGTATTGATCACGGGCGGCGCGGGATACATCGGGTCGCATACCTGTGTGGAGCTTTTAGCGGCGGGCAAAGAGATCGTGGTGGTCGACAACTACGCCAACTCCTCCCCGGAGGCGTGCCGGCGCGTGCAGGAGATCACGGGGAAGCAGTTCCCGGTGATCGAGTGCGATATCCGCGACGCGGAAAAACTGGCGGCGGTTTTCCGGGACTATCCCATTGATTCCGTCATCCATTTTGCCGGTCTCAAGGCGGTGGGAGAATCCTGCCGGGTGCCGCTCAAATACTACGAAAACAACATTTCCGGGACCGTGACGCTGCTTGAAGCCATGAAGGCGGCGGACGTGAAGACCATCGTTTTTTCTTCTTCCGCAACGGTCTACGGCGAGCACAATCAGGTGCCTTTCAAAGAAGATATGCCTGCCGGCGGGACCACGAACCCCTACGGCACCACAAAGTATTTCATTGAGATCATCCTGCAGGACCTGTGCAAGGCGGAGCCTGACTGGAGCGTGAGCCTTTTGCGCTACTTTAACCCCATCGGCGCCCATGAGAGCGGCCGGATCGGCGAGGCCCCCAACGGGATCCCCAACAACCTGATGCCTTATATCGCCCAGGTGGCGGTGGGCAAGCGGGAACAGCTGTCCGTGTTCGGCAACGATTACGACACACCCGACGGTACCGGCGTACGCGACTACATCCACGTGGTCGACCTGGCAAAAGGCCACGTCAAAGCGCTGGACCGCGCCATGCAGGTAAAGGGGTGTGAGATCTATAACCTCGGCACCGGCAGGGGCGTAAGCGTACTGGAGCTTGTGCACGCCTTCGAGAAAGCGAACGGGATCAAAATCCCATATGTGATTGCCCCGCGCCGCCCCGGCGACATCGCCTACTCCTACGCCGACGCCTCCAAGGCGAAAGAGGTCCTCGGCTGGACAGCCCAGAAGGACGCCGAAGACGCCTGCCGCGACACCTGGCGCTGGCAGAAGAACAACCCCAATGGATATGAAGGGTAAAAAAAGGTTCCCGTCGGCACAGCCGGCGGGAATTGTTTTATAAAAGTGGAAAGTGGAAAGTGAAAATCGGAACAGTTTTTTCAGATTTGCTTTGGGTTGCCCCGCCGGGCGCAGCCCGGTCGGTCTCCGCTAAAAATGATCCCCCGGATCATTTTCTTAACGCTGCGACGCCGCGCAGCGCGGCGTTGATTATAATGGAGGACGGAAATCCGGAAAGTCTTTAGAAAAGTGAAAAGATATATAAGATTTAAAAGGCAAAACGCCGCATTCGCGCGGCGTTGACTGCAGAAGGTTTATCGTTTGCACGATCCCCCATCTATAATCGGGTGCGGGCAAAGCCCGCCATGATTTAATAATTTTTTTACTTTATAACTTTTTTAACTATGTATTTTTTTTACTTTCTGCTGTCTTCCAGCATCTCCGCCAGCATGCCGATCTCCTCGTCGTTGCCGTCGTCGGTGAGCATGGCGCGGCGCTCGTTGAGGGCGATGTACATTTTTTCGCGCTTTTCGCCGATCAGGTCGTAGAACAGGTAGGGGATCATGCGGATGACGTTGGGCAGGATCGTGATGCCCACGAACAGGAAGAACACCTTCTGGTAGGTCAGCTTGTTGTTCTGGCTCCAGGGCAGCATGGTGATGGTGGGGTCGTAACCGGACCAGCGGAACAGGAACACCGTGAACAGCGCGTTGATCGGCGCGGTGATCTTGGAGATCAGCCCTGTAAGGATGCCGATCGTGCCGTCCGGCCGCTCGCCGGTCACGTACTCCGTGTAGTCGTTGATCTCGCGGTTCAGCTCCGCCTCGAACACGGCGGCAGGGCCGTCGTTGACGCCGTCGATGCCGTGGAAAACGGCGAACAGCGCCACCAGATACCATTTTTTGTCCACAAACGGGCAGCCTGCCAGCACCAGGATGATGCACACCAGCAGGTCCCACAGCCGCAGCGTGATCACGCCGTTGCGGTTGTTGTTTTTAAATAGCTTCTGGAATTTCGGGATAAAGCCGACGCTGAGGTAGGTGAAGACGTTATACGGCACGTAGGCGATGGTGGACCCTACCATGCCGCCGAAGATCTCCTGCTGGGTCACCACGTCCCATTTGTAGCCGCCGTCGCTCCACCAGCTGACGGCGAAGCCCGCAACGAAATTGCGCAGCGCGTATTTGTTTTTGAGGATGTAGAACATGGTCTTCGTGACGGGCGCGGGCTTCGGCTGCAGCATGATACGCTCCTTGCACTTGACGCCCATCATCACGTTGCCGAAAATGCCCACCGAGGCGCTGATCAGCGAGAACATGCAGAACAGCACCGGCATCGGAACGTTGATGTAGCCCTTGTTCGTCAGCTCCATGAAGGGGATAAACAGGATAAAAACCAGCTGCGAACCGGTATAGCCTGCATACTGCTGGATAAGCCCCACCTTGATCCTGTCCGCCGGGTTCGCGGTCTGTAAAGAAAGCATATTATCCCGCGGGATCTGGTAGATCGTGGAGAAGGTCTCCTGCAAAAACAGCATGACGAAAACGAACACGATCTTCCGCGGGTCGTTGCCGGCGGAATTGCCCAGAAACAGCGCGCCGCTGTACAGCACCACCATGCTCAGATAAAAGGGCGCGCAGGTGGCGACCACGTAGGGCCGCGCCTTGCCCCAGCGGGTCCGCGTGCGGTCGTAAAGGATGCCCATCAGGGGGTTGTTCAGCACGTCGTAGATCCCGATCAGGGTCAGGATCAGCGTCACGTAGAACATGTCGATCTTGAGCACGTTGACGAAATAAAGGGTGCGGTAGTGCTCCAGCGCCGTGATCATGTATTTTGCAAATTCGCCGAGGCCCGGATAGATCGTCTCTTTGACCGTCAGAACCGGCGTATGGAACATCCGGATCGCGATGCTGCTGTATTTCTGCAGCCGGTCGCCGCTCAACGCCTCGGCGGAATTCTTTTCCGCCGTGAATACGGCTTCGATCCGTTTCCCGGAAGTCTTCGGTTTCATTCGGTGCGCCTCCCTTTTTCAGTATATAGTTTATTATAACGCCTGCCATGAAAAATGTCGATAGTTTTTTTCGGTTTTTTTGCCGCGGGATCGGCGAAGCCCTGCGCAAAACGCTTGCATTCCGGTTTTCGTTATGGTACAATCAGGGTATCAGACCTGGAAGAGGTGTTCTTAATGAAAAAAGTACTTTGCGTTATTCTGGCGGCGCTGCTGCTTATTCCCTTCGGCGCGATCTCCTTTGCCGGGACGGGTGCATCCGGTACCCTGAAGATGATCGCCTACAACGTGTCCGGGATCCCGCTCATCGGAGATTTCCAGGGCAGTGTGGTCACCGCCACCAACGACCGCGCCGCAAGGCTCGGGCGGCTGCTCAACGGCGCCGAGGCGGACTTTATCAGCGTGGAAGAGGATTTCAACGGCCACAAATATCTGGCAGCCGAAATGACGAACTTCCCGAACCGCTCCGCCACCAGCGGGGGGCTTGCGCAGGGGCAGGGCCTGAACGTGTTTTCCGGGCACGCCATCTATAACGTGGACCGCGTCAAATGGCGCAAAGAATACGGCACGCTCTCCGGCTCCGCCGACGCGCTCTCGAACAAGGGCTTTGTGTACTGCCTCATGGAGCTGGCGCCCTCGGTGTTCATCCACGTGGTCACGGTCCACTGCGACGCCGGTTACGATAAGCTTTCCGTGCTGGCGCGCGCCGACAATTTCCGGCAGCTGGCGGACTATATCGGCACAAACCTCAACGACGGCCGCGCGCTGATCGTGCAGGGCGATTTCAATTTCAAATTCAAACGGGGCCTGGATGACGATCTGTACGGCAACCTGATGGAACCCGCCGGGCTGCAGGACGTCTGGCTGGAGCTGGGCGGCGACGGTATTATGGATCCGGCGGACCCCGGTTTCCGGAAGGACGCCGCCGGGGACGATCTGGACCGGGTGCTCTACCGCTCCGGCAGCGACGTGACGCTGGCGCCGCTCTCCAAAACCGTGCCGCCCCTGACCGGTGAAAACGGCGAACGGTATACAGACCACAACCCGATGCTTACGGAATTCTCCTACACGGTCACGGGTACGCTCCCGGCGCCCGAAAAGCTGGCCGTGCCGGAAAAGGAGAACGAGGCGCTTTTGACGGTAAAGGAGATCCTCTGGACATTCGTGCGACTGATCCAGGCGGTGCTGGGGCTCACGGAGCTGCCGTACCTGATCGGCCAGGGCTTTGAGCTGCTCGCAAACGGAAAAATGCCGTAATATGAAAGCATGAAAGTAACAAAGTAACAAAGTAAAAAAGTAACAAAGTAACAAATGAGGAACGCCGCGCGCAGCGCGGCGTTGATGACAGAAGGTCTCTTCTCAATGAGAAGGGGCTTTTTTCGCTTTTTTATTACGGGAAGCGAGGGGATCAGGGGATATTTGCATTGGATAAGGAGGCTTTTCCGGGAAAAATCTGTTACTTTCTGAAATCTCAGAATCCTTCGAGCTCTTCGTAAAAGCCCGCTTTTTTCATATTCGCAACATAACTTTCAAAATCGATCCCGTGATAAATATCCGCCGTATAATGGTTTTTGCCTTCGGCGCCGCCCGTCCATTCGATCAGGTAAAAGCTGCCGGAAACCTCCGGGATCTCCGCCGCCGGTACGCAGGCATTCGGCCGGACTGTGCATTCCCCCTCGCAAACGCGTCTGCCGGTCGTCAGGTCCGTGACCCGGTAGCTTACGTGCGCCGCCGTCTGCAGATCGTTTGCCGCCCTAAGCGTCAGTTTTCCTTCTGCCGGTTCGTCCAACAGCAGGCAGAAGGGCTGCTGGGACCGTTTTATGTAGCCGTATGCGAGCTTTTTGGTCCCGTACCAGTCCACCACCGCGTCGGACACCTGCGGCCAGCCGTCGATCAGGTTCCACCAGAGGATCCCGGTCCGCCGCCATTTGGCGCAGCGGAAATGCTCGATGAAATACTTTTTCGCCTCCGCCTGGGAGATCTGGCTCTGCAGCGCAAAGGTATGCAGGTCCTTTGCCGCAAAGCCGAACAGCCTTTCAACCTGCCGGATCATCAGGGAATTGCGGTAGTTGAAGGGCGCGTCGGGGGTGATGCGGAAGGTGGAGGAATGCAGCATCCACTCCGGGTTTTCGCTCTTTTGCCCGTCGCCCATTTTGTCCAGCGCATCCGGAGAGATAAATTTTTTAAGAGAAGCCGGGGAAGGGCAGCCGTGGTAACCGGTCTCCGACGCGAAGTGCGCTGTGGAATTCACGTAGAACGGCCCCTTGAAGAAATCCCGCGGGCCCCACAGGTGCTGCTCCGCCGCCTGGTCCGTTTTGTTCGCTTCAAACGCGGTCCGGTCCGCGAAGGGGGAGCTGGGCAGATACGGGCGGGTAAAATCTTCGTTGCGCAGCACGAACGGGATCACGCCGCGCGTCAGCGCATGCAGGTTCGGGTCCACGGCGTTCGTGCGCCTGCCGTAAATATACTGCCGGTTCTCGCTGTCGTCGCATTCGTTGTCGCCCGCCCAGAGTGCCAGCGACGCGTGAATGCGGTATGTGCGTACGACGTGCCGGACCTCTTTTTCGATCAGGTCCTGCGTCTTTCGGTCCTCCGGATACCTTGCGCACGCCATGGAAAAATCCTGCCAGACCAGAATGCCGTGTTCGTCGCAGAAATCAAACAGGGACTCGTCCGGGTAGATATTGCCGCCCCAGCAGCGGACCATGTTGCAGCCGAGGTCATTCAGCATTTCGCACTGGCGCAGGGTATACGCTTTTTGCCGGGCGGGGAACGCGTCGGTTGGTACGAGATTGGAGCCCATCGCGAATATCTTTTTATCGTTGACGCGGAAAACGAATTCGCCGCCGTCCCCGGCAAGGGAGGTGCGTTCCAGCTCCACGATGCGCAGCCCCATACGGAAAGAGACACTGTCGCAGACTTCTCCGTCTTTCAGCAGGGATACCGTTACGTTGTACAGATCCTGTCTGCCGTAGTTTTTGGGGTACCACAGATACGGCCGGTCGATCCCGAAGCCGTCCAGCGCGTCCACGCTCATCAGCGCGCGTTCAAAACAAAAGGCGCTGCCGCGGCACCTGCCCTGAACCCGGTAGGAATACCCCGTCAGAAAGTCGTCGTCAACCGTGACGGCGATTTTGATCCGCATATCGGCGTGGGTCTCCGAGAGGGCGCGGGGATAAAGAAACACGTCGTCGATGCGGTTTTTCGGGCGGTATTCCACATATACCGGTTTCCACAGCCCGGCGGAAACGAGACGGGGCATGATGTCCCACCCGAACATATACCGCGCTTTCCGGATCTTCAGGGAATCGTCGTTATAGCTCATTGCGTGGGCGGAGGCGGCGAGATGCCGCCCGCGGGCGTAAAGCAGGGCGGGCGTGACGTGCACCACGATCTCATGCGCGCCGGGCGAAACGGCGTCCATCGGATAAGTAAAAGGCAAAAACATATTCTCGCTTTCGCCGATCTTTTCACCGTCCAGAAAGATCTCCGCCGCCGTGTCGATCCCCGCAAAGGTCAAAAACGCGTCGCATTCCGGCTGCGGCACGTAATCAAACGCCGCCGTATACCACAGGTGCCGGTTTTCGAGCTGCTGCGCCAGAAGGATGTTGTCCGCATAGTAAAGATCGGGCAGCAGCCCCGCGTTCATCATATCGAGTTCAAAGCTGCCGGGCACCGCCGCCGGGATGGTCCCGTAGGGGCTGTTCAGGACGCCGTCGGCGGTCGTCGGCGCAAACCGGTCCTCTCTGACGGACCGGTTCGGGACGATACAGAGCCGCCAGTCTGTGATGTGAATCTGCGTTTTCATAAAACCCTCCATTTTATAAAAGATACAAAGTTATAAAAGTTACAAAGTCAGAAATGCGGGCGGGGTTCCGCTTCGCGGAAAATGATATACACTTTGTGTATGATATATGCCTGCGGTATATGATATCCGCTGCGCGGATGATATATCCTTGCGGATATGTTTCAGTTGAATTCATTTCAAAGGATAGCTCGCGAAGTGAATTTAGTTTTGCAGCACGGAGCACCTGTGTGCTGCAAGGTGGAAAAGGAAGGCTCGACTCCGAAATCCAAACGTATCAGAAAATTACTGCTTTCTTTATGGGCAAGCTGAGCCTTTTATAATCAACGCCGCGCCAAAGCGGCGTTCCGCATTTCATAACTTTTCTAACTTTTCTAACTCTTCTAACTATTCTATAATATCACATTTTTTCCGTTTTGTAAATTTCAAATGAATCCGGTTGACAATTTTTGTCGCTGCGTGTATAGTAGAGACAGAAAATAACGGAGGAACGGATATGAATCGCAGAGTGAAAAAAGCAGTTTCGGTCGTCGTCAGTTCGGTTTTGCTGGTCGGTTCCGTATTTGCGCCGGTCGCCTATGCCGAAAGCCCGGTGAAGGCGGCCGTGGCAAACGTCGGTTCGTTTTTTAGACAGGGGCTGAACGACGTCTTTGAGTTTGTGGTCACCTCCGCGCTGTCGGGCGTCCAGCGGCTGATCCCCGACAAGACCGACGCGGTCGCGCCCGAAGAGTACGTCAGTGAAAACTTTTACAGCGGAACCCAGACGTTCCTGACGGAGCCTGCGGCGGACGCCCGCTGGCAGCTCGGTTACGCTTACCGCAGCCTTGTGCCGGACGACTGGCAGACCCACACTTATTATCTCGGCGGCTATATCGTAGCGGACAACGGCTTTACCAACAACCTGGAGAGCGTCATCGACGATATGGCGATCCGCTGCGTCGCCGTTTCCGACGGCAGCGGCAGGGGCGTCAGCCTCTTCGGGACCATCGACGCCATCGGCGTATCCAATAAGGATATCCGCGCCGTACGCGCCATGCTCGCCGAAAGAGCAGAAAGCGCGGGCATCCCGATCAGCAGCGTCAACCTGACCTCCACCCACGCCCACAGCTGTATCGATACGCAGGGGCTCTGGACGGATCTGTTCAGAAAAGTGTTTAAGAATATCGGCGCCGCCATCGTACGTAAGGACCTGACCCCGGGCGCAGACGAGCATTATCTGAGTTTTATGCGGCAGCAGGCGGCGGACGCGCTGTTTGAGGCGCTGACCGGCATGAAGACGGGGTCCATGACCTACTCCCGGAAGTCCCTCGACAAGGGGTATTTCAGCAACAAAAACCGGAAGTCCGCCACCTCTCTGCCGACGGAGCTGACCCGCTTCCTGTTCACGCCGGACGACGGCTCCATGCCCACGGTCATCTCCAACCTCGGCGCGCATCCGGACGTGGCCGGCCTGCCCACCGACACCAACTCCGGCAGGGACCTGTGCGGCGAGTACGTGTATTATATCGGCGACGAGCTTGCCGCCCACGGCTATAACAGCCTGTTCATCAACGGCGCGATCGCCGGCATCTACTTCGGCAGAGGCCTGACCGGCGACGGTGTGACGATCGAAAAACGCTATCAGGAATCCGAGCGCTACGGCAGGGAGATCGCGCGGATACTGCTTGCGATGAATATGACGGAGGAGGAGATCTATGCCTCCGACCTTTACGACGCCGAAACGATCGAGGCGGAAAAGGCGGACGCCGCGTCAAAGGGCGCGAACTATACGCTCTGGTGCGCGAACTGGGAGCCCGTGCCCGTCCGCGACGTGCCCGCATACTTCAACATCCGTCTCAAGGAGGTCCGCGTGTCGGTCACGAACCCGCTGATCCTGCTTGCCGGGAAACTGAAGCTGGCGAATTACAACATCATCCGCGACCCGAAAGGCAACTACAGCATCTATACCGAGATCGGTTACGCGGAGTTCGGAGACGTGCCGGTGGTGCTGGTGCCCGGGGAACTGGTGACCGATATCTACGCCGGCGGCGGTTCGCTGACGGCGGCGGGCTCCTCCCGGGGCGAGGACTTCGGCTATCCGTGCCTGAAAGAGATCTTCGGGGCCGATACGGTCTGCTTCGGGCTGGCAAACGACGCCATCGGCTACATCGTGCCCGACAACGACTACAAAATGGCGATCATCGACGACCATTATCAGGAGCTGATCTCCCTGGGCAGACACACCGCCTCCACGCTGATGGAGGGCTATCTGGAGCTTGCGCAGGAGCTGGGGATCGGTTGATCCGGAACAGAATGAAAAATAGAGCGCCTGCCGAAACTTAAAAAACGGTGTTTCGGCGGGCGCATTTTACGGAGGTACAACATGGATATTGAAAAACTGTATCGCTTCTCAGACGGGACCGAACGCCCGCTGGACCGCCTGCCCGACGACGGGGGCTTTTGCGGGATCTTCCGTACGGTGGGGTTTATCGGCGATTCGCTGGCGTCGGGAGAGTTTGAATCGACAGACGAGGACGGGAACCGCGGATACCACGACATGTTCCCCTATTCCTGGGGGCAGTTTATGGCGCGGGACTGCGGCTTTACGGCGTATAACTTTTCTCAGGGAGGCATGAGCGCCAAATGGTATATGGATTCCTTTGCGGATGAAAAGGGCTTCTGGGATACGGACAAGCTCTGTCAGGCGTACGTCCTCGCCCTCGGCGTCAACGATATCCTCAACGCGAAGCAGACGGTCGGCTCCGAAGCGGATATCGACCTCTCCGACTGGCGGCACAACAACCGCGAGACCTTTGCGGGCAGTTACGCTGCCATCGTGCAGCGCCTGCGGGAGATGCAGCCCCGCGCGCGTTTCTTTTTCGTCACCATGCCGCGGGACGAAAACGGCAGCCGCTCGCCGGCGCACACAGCGTTTTTATACCGGCTGGCGGAGCTGATCCCGCATAGCTATGTGATCGATCTGGATCGGTACGCGCCGGTGTACGACGCAGCCTTCCGCAAACAGTTTTTCCTCGGCGGCCACATGAGCCCGGCGGGCTACCGCTTTACGGCGAAACTGATGGAGGCGTATATCGATTTCATCATCCGGCACAACATGCAGGATTTTAAGGACGTCGGGTTTATCGGCACGGACCTGAAAGCGCCGGAATGAAGTAAAGCTTGCGCTTTACAGCTATATTGCTCGCTGGCGCTCGCAGCTAAATTGCTCGCTGGCGCTCGCAGCTAAATTGCTCGCTGGCGCTCGCAGCTAAATTGCTCGCTGGCGCTCGCAGCTAAATTGCTCGCTGGCGCTCGCAGCTAAATTGCTCGCTG
>JAFRNP010000088.1 GCA_017430145.1 Clostridia bacterium | reverse complement strand
GCCTTGCTTGATCTTTATTCCGTCATCCTGCACAGATTTTCCTTGCCAACCGCCAGGTTGACGGCGTCAAATCTGTACAATCTGACGAAAAAATCTACTGCGCAATCCGCACACCGGAATTATGCGGTGTTGCCTTAATGCGCTTATGCCATATCCCGACCCGTATCTATAATCGGGTGCGGGCGGAGCCCGCCCGCATTTTATAACTTTCATAACTTTTTTAACTTTCAAAACTTTGCACTTTTTGTTTTCTCTCGTGCGAAATGCACAAAAAGCCCCCTGAAAAACAGGCGGTATGTAACAATTGAAAAAGGGTTACGGGTACGGTATAATAAATATGTATCTTTAAAAAGGGAGTGATGGGCTGCATGGCAGGGGACCGCATGGCAAAGCTCAAAGGGTTCGCGGGCAACATCAGAGAACACTGGAATACGCCCGAGGAGGGGAGATACGTCCCGTACAAGGAGTATCTCGATATCTTCGTGGGCGTCGGGTCCAACTACGCCGGGTCCAAAACGCTGGAGTATATCGGCTTCGGCGCCTGGTGCTACCTGATGATGTACCACTATAAGCTGCCGCTGCTCACCTATTCGGTGATCGGCATCATCAACATGCCGCTGGGGTATATCTGGACGCTGATCTGGTGGTACGTCTGCGACAACCTCGGCTTTCTTGCCAAAAAGACGGAGCGAACACTTTATATCATCTATTGCTCCATGATCGCGGTGGGGCTGGCGCTGATCATCGCGCCGGTCAGCCTCCTGTTTGACCAGTCCGGCGGGTTCGTGACCTACCTCAACTCCTTTGAGGGAATCTCCTGCGCCTCTGCCTTCAAGATCCTCGGCACGCACATTTTGTATAACGGCTGGGTCGGCGCGCGCAATATTTTCTGGCGTAAACACCTGCTGCCGAAATACGGCCGGTATAAATACGGCCTGTACTGCGATTACCTGCCCAAGTGCATCATGGTGATCCTGATCGGCTGGCTGCCGCTGTACAACATCCCGGACGTGGTGACCCGCGTGTGGGCGTCCAACCTCCTGTTTGCCTGTTATAACGTGTTCGGCTTCGGCAACAACCTTGAGACCTGTACGCAGAATATCTCCCCCAACTCCCGCGAGCGGATCCTTGTTCGCACCTATCCCATCAAGCTGTCGCATTTAGCGCAGAGCATCCTTGCCATCATCCTGCCGGCGATCATCGGTATGCTCAAGGGCGACTGGCAGAGCATCAATATTTTCCGTTACGTGATCCCGATCACCTTTATCACGTTTGCCACCCTTACCATGATCTTTGCCGGACGCATCAAGGAGCGCATCCCGCAGCCGCCGCTGGAGCGCAAGGTCTCCATCGGCTTCTGGGACGGTATGTTCGGCGTCATGGGCAACAAGTACCGGTGGGTCATCACGATCGTCCGGCTGCTGGATTCCCTCGGCAACGGCATGCTGGCGTTTACGACGATCCTGTATCTGTACACCTTCCGCCTGAGCGGGCTTACGTACTCGCTGCTCGTTGCGCTGGTCTCCTTTGCCGGGACGCCGCCGGATTTCTTTACGCCGTACTTTATGAAGCGCTTTTCCTTCAGGCAGGTCATGATCTTTTTCCAGCTCTCCCGCGCCGTGGGCTTCAGCGTGATCGTGGCGGCATTGTATTTCTTCCGGGACCGGCTGGTCCTTTCGGGTATTATCTGCGTTGTGATGCTGATTCTGATGGAGATGTGCAAAACTGTCCCGGTTTCCATCGAGCACGATATGGACGTTCGCATCAACGACTATCAGATGTACCTTTCCGGCGAGCGGCTCGAAAGCTTTTCCGGCGTATTCGGCTGGTTCACGGGGCCCATTACCTCCTTTGTTGGGCTCATTATCCCGCTGCTGCTGCTGCAGTACGGGTTCAACTCCAACTGGGACGTGCTGTATATCGACGAATCCCGCGTCAATATCATTATCGTGCCGATTATTATCGATATCATCGGCTATCTGCTGATGACGATCCCGTACTTCTTCTGGGATTATGACGACGACAAGCAGAACAAGGTCATGGCGGTGCTCAAGCGCCGGGAGGAAGTGACCACCGCCCAGGCGGAATCCAGAGTAAAGGAGGAGATCGCAAATGGCTGAGAAAAAAGAAGCCGAAAGGATCCTGTCCGATCCTCCGGAGGAAAAAGAGAAGCGGGCGAAAAAGCCCGAAAAAAAGAAAAAGAGCGCGATGGCCGACCCGCGCGACTACGAAGACTATAAAAATTCGATCCCCGAAGACGAGATCTGGACCTGGCAGATCGAGGGCCTGCAGGCGCCCCACGTGCACAAAGAGTACCATAACGCGGCGCTTAAAAAATTCATCGTGGTGATCGTTCTGCTGGTCTCCATCGGGCTTGCGATCTATTTCTCGGTGCGCGCCGTGCACAACGTGACCTATAAGTACCAGGATATGCCGGAAGGCGGCGTGATGCTGGTCAAATTCTCGAACCCCGGCGATATCACCGAGGTGACCCTCGACTTTGCCGACGGCGACGAAAACCGCCCGATCACCGCGCTGCGCGAGTACGCCTTCAACTGCGACGAAAAGATCACCGAGGTCACCATCGGCAGGGACGTCACGTCTCTCGACGGCAAGACGTTTTATACCTGCAACGCCCTCAAAGCGATCCACGTGGACCCCGACAACCCCGCCTACTGCGATCTGGACGGCGTGCTGTTTACAAAGGATCTGACGGAGCTGATCTGTTATCCCATTGACCACGACCAGTATCTGCGTGACAAATACGGCTACGACCGGCAGTACTGGCCGGAGAATGCGGAATACGACGCGAAATATGAGATGCTGATCAATACCTACGTGGTCCCGCCGGAGGTCAAAGTGGTCGGCAAACTGGCGTTTAACTATGCGGAGCTTTTCAACGTCTATCTGCCCGAGGGGCTGGAAAGGATCGAGACCCTTGGCTTTTTCCGCAACTGGCACCTGGCGGACCTGAGGACCTATACGGGCGAAGTGACCTTTGAACCGGAGGGAAAGGCGAAAACCTCAAAGGACTTTACGGAAAAGCCGTCGCTGCCCGACTCCCTGACCTTTATCGGTTCCGACGCCTTCAACTCCGCGATCTGCATCAACTACCTGTACATCCCCGCAAACGTGCAGGAGATCGGGCACCACGCCTTCTGGGGCATGGCGGAGAACGAAGACGACCGTCTGGTCAAAGAGATCTATATCGCCCGCAGTGAAGAGGATTTCAAAAAGAACGTCAAAACGGGCGACCAGTGGATGGGCCAGTACGACCACGGCCTGTTCCCGAAAAATACCGACGTGGTGTACGGGCAGACGAGGAAAACGCTGGAAGAGATCGGCAAAGCGGCGACGAAATGATCAGCGTTTTCAAAGTAATAAAGTAAGAAAGTATCAAAGTAAAAAATGAGGGCGGGACATCCGCACCTGATTATAGAAGAGGGGAGCAGGACCGCAGAAGCCATCTGTAATCAACGCCGCGGCGCAGCGGCGTTCCGAATTTGGTACTTTCATACTTTCATACTTTGATACTTTTTCAGAATGGAGTTTTTCAAAATGAGAAAAAACCTACGCAAAACAGCAGCCGTCCTTCTGTCCCTTCTGCTTTTCATCCTGCCTTTATCCTGCGTTTGGGCTTTTGCGGCGGAAGGCTGCGCACACCTGCATACCGAGGACGTCGAAGAGAGCTTTCCCACCTGCTGCCGTCCGGGGTATACGGCGGGCGTGTACTGCAGCGACTGTGAGCAGTATATTTCCGGGCATGCAGAAAAGCCCCTGAAGGCGCACGCCTGGGACGAAGGGGCCGTGACAAAAAAACCGACGTGCTCCGCGCCCGGCGTAATGACCTACCGCTGCACGGTGAAAAGCTGCGGCGCCTCAAAGGAGGAACCGATCAAAACAGACCCCGACGCCCACGTTTTCAGGGTCACGGTGTACGATCCCACCTGTACGGACGGCGGGTACACCTCCTACGCCTGTACGGAGTGCCGCTACGGCTTTTCGGCGGACGAGACCGATCCCCTGGGCCACGTCTACGGCATCCGCATCACGCCGCCCACCTGCATGAAGGGCGGGATCACAACCTACACCTGCACCCGCTGCCGGGACAGCTTTACCAAAAATCCCACCGACCCCGTGCCGCACACGGATTTTGACGGCGACGGATACTGCGACTACGGCTGCGGGACAAAGATCTGTCCTCTGTGCGGCGAGGCGCACGCCGGTCCCCTCGGCGGGATCACCGCGCTGTTCCACAGGATCATGTATTTCTTCCGGAACCTGTTCGGCGGATGATACAAAATCGCCCCGCGGCTGCTGCCGCGGGGCGATTTTTTTTCAGCGGAAAGAGACGCATGCAAACGGCCTGAACGCCGCCTGCGCGGCGTCGGTCACGGAGGCGTATGCACAGCGGCAGCGCTCTTTTTGACGTCGGGCGGCTTATAGAGCCTCTTGCGTAATCAGGCGCGCCGGCGCTTCCGGTTTTCGCTTCCCGCTTTTTTGTTTTTCTTCCCGGTCAACGGGCGATTTTACGGGACCCCGGCGTAAAGCCTTCGATCACGCTGCAAATGAGAACAGCGCGATCAGCTTGCGGAAGAACGCGAACAGCCGGGTAAAAAAGTCCAGCTCTGCCTGCCACACGGCGGCGTCCGTCAGCGCGGGGTACGAGGTGCGGGCGGTATCCTTGCCGGTGCCGGGGTTTTTGCGGGCGACCGTCCATTCGGCATAAAAGCCGTCCTCGGTGTATTTTACAAAGCGGAAACTGTCGTCCGTAAAGCGGATCACGCCCAGCGTCAGCTTGTTGGTGGAGGTTTCGCTTTCGGTGTTGTCGGAGTACCCCACGTACCCGCAGTTGAGGTAGGTGAAGTTGAGGGTCTCTTCGGTGTAGGCGTTTTCACCCGCCTTGTCCGTCAGCGGGACGCGCAGCGTTTCGCCGGGGGCGATAAAGTTGACGGAACCGCCGATGTAATCGTCAAAGTCGCCCGAATGCTGGTGCCCGAACAGAAAGATCACGTCCAGCGTTTCGGCGGCGGCGTTGATGGCGTTAAACAGATACGAAGCGTATTTGTTGTCCGCGTAGCTGTTGCGGGTCGTGTGGTGCAGCGGCAGGTGGGTGAGCACGATCACGGGGCGCAGGTCGCCGTTTTCGATCATGCCGTCAAAGGCGGCCGTCATTTTGTCGGCAAGCGCTTTGATCCGCTTTTCCGCCAGCGGGCGCAGCCCCTGCTGCCAGGGGAAATCGTCCTCGTTGATCACGTACAGGCAGTATCCGCCCATATCGTAGAAGCCGGTCTTCGTGAGGCTTGCCGTGGGGTTGTCGTGGTTGCCCTGGATGCACACCACGGCATCGGGGTCTGCGTCCGGATAGACGGCGGTGAGCTGCTGCCGGATCTGTGTGACGCCGGGCGCGGCGTAGTCGAACAGGATCTTCGTGTAATCGCCGCCCACAAGCATGGAATCGGGCGTCTCAAGCCCGTCGTCCTTCATTTTGTTAAGCATCCTGCCGAAACGTTCATACGCCTTGGAGCCCAGGTCTTGGAAATCGGAGGCGGTCAGCACGCTCATATACGCGCCGTCCTCAAAAGCCGCGCCTGCGGCGAAAACAGGCAGTACGACGCTGATCAGCAGCGCAAAGGTCAGCAAAAGACACAACAGAGTTTTTACGGTACGTTTCATAAAGACGTCTCCTTTTTGTAAGTTATCTCCATTATAACAGCTGGCGAGCATAAATGCAAGCGGTTCGGGGGAATAAAAGTTATAAAAGTGAAAAGATACGAAGATGAAAGTTATAAAAGTGAAAAGATACAAAGTTACAAATTCGGAACGCCGCGCTGCGCGGCGTTGATCGTAGTACGTCTATCTCTCACAGGATCCTGTATCTAAAATCGGGTGCGGGTGTCCCGCCCGTATTTTATAACTTTGTATCTTTCATAACTTTTTTACTTTTTTAAAAATTTCTCTTGCTTTTTCTGTTTTTATATGCTATAGTATCCCATGGTAATTGAATAAGGTATTGACAAAGGAGTGGGGCGACCCGCTCCTTTGTTGCGAAATCGGACGCCGCAAGGCTGCGGGAAAGGAGAAGTGCCGATGGCAGAGGAAGAAAAACGCAAGGGCGGCAGCGTGGTGAACGCCGTCTGGCCCCTCGCTGAAGAGCTGGCGACGTCGCTGGGCCTGACTCTCTGGGACGTTCTGTACGTGAAGGAGGGCGCGCGGCGGTACCTGCGCATCGTGATCGACAAGCCCGGCGGGGTCAACATCGACGACTGCGTGGCGCTGCACGAGGCGATCGACGCGCCGCTGGACGAACTGGACCCGATCCCCGAGAGCTACAACCTGCAGGTCTCTTCCGCCGGGATCGAACGGGAATTAAAACGGGATTTCCATTTCGCCGCTTATCTCGGCAGCCCCGTGATCCTGAAGCTGCGCAGCGCCTACAACGAGAAAAAGCTGTGGAACTGCACGCTTGCGGGTTATGACAAAGGAAACGTCACGGTCGCTTTCCCCGACGGGGAAACGCATACGTTTGAAAAAAAAGAGTACATCAGCGTGAAACTGGATGATTTTGAAGGCTTCTGATCCGGGGTCACTGAAAGCTATAAGGAAAGGATGAGAATCAAAAAATGAATCGTGAATTATATCAGGCAATCGGACTGCTCCAGAGAGAGAAGGGCATCCCGGCGCAGGTGCTGTGCGAAAAGATCTGCACGGCGGTCGCCACCGCCGCAAAAAAAGAGTTCGGCATTAAAAGCGGGATCTTTTGTGAGATCGACGAAAACTTTGACCTGCAGCTCTTTTTACGCAAAACGGCAGTGGAAGAGGTCATGGATCCCGAAAGCGAGATCTCCCTTGAGGAGGCGCGGGAATACAAAGAGAACGTGGTCCCCTCCGAGATCATCCAGATCCCGCTGCGTCTGAAGAACCTCGGGCGTATCGCCGCACAAAGCGTGAAGAACATCATGCGGCAAAGCGTTGAGGATATCCGCCGGGAACAGATCCTGAAGGACTTCCAGAGCAAGTACAAAGAGGCCGTCACCGTGACCGTGACGGATATCCGCCCCGATACCGGCGACGTGATCGTGGATATGAGCGGCAACGAGGCGGTGCTGACCAAAAAGATGCAGCTCCCCAACGAGACCCTCAAGGTCGGCGACAGCGTCAAGGTCTACGTGCTGGACGTGCGTCCCACCGACCGGCGGCCCAAGATCATCATTTCCCGCACAAGCCCCGAGCTTGTCAAGCGTCTGTTTGAAAAAGAGGTGCCCGAGATCTACGACGGCAACGTGGAGATCATGTCCATCGCCCGTGAGGCCGGCTCCCGCACGAAGATCGCCGTCTGGTCCAAAGACGAAAACGTGGATCCCGTCGGTTCGTGCATCGGCGCCAGAGGCTCGCGCGTCAACGCCGTGATCGACGCCATCGGCGGCGAAAAGATCGACATCATCAAATACAGTGAAGACCCCGCCGCCTTTATTTCCGCGGCGCTTGCCCCCGCGGACGTGGTCAGCGTCGAGATCATCAGCGAGGACCCCAAGGCTTGCCGGGTCACGGTACCGGAGACGCAGCTCTCCCTTGCCATCGGCGGCAACAAGGGCCAGAACGCGCGGCTTGCGGCGCGGCTCACCGGCTGGAAGATCGACATCGTGCCGTATTACGGTGAGAAGCCGCTGATCCAGCTCTGATCGGGAGGCGCCCATGCAGCAGAAAAAAGTGCCGGTGCGCAGATGTATCGGCTGTAACACGGGGAGACCGAAAAAAGAGCTGGTGCGCGTGGTGCGCGCCCCGGACGGAACGGTCAGCCTCGACGCCGTCGGCAAAAAATCCGGCAGAGGCGCGTATCTGTGCCCCGACCCCGCGTGCCTGAAAAAGGCGCGTAAAGCAAAACGCCTTGAAAACGCGCTGGAATGCGAGATCCCGGAGGAGATCTACCGGGAGCTGGAGGAAGCGCTGCTGCGGGGATGACCGCCCGACGGTGCGCCCGGAAACGGACGGAAGTATGGATGATAAGACACTGAACCTGATGGGCCTTGCCCGCCGCGCCGGAAAGCTGCTGATCGGCAGCGACGCGGTGTGCGGCTCCGTTAAAAAGAAGAAAACAAAATTGGTGCTTCTGACCTCGGACGCCGCACCCGCGCATGTGCGTAAGCTTGCGGGGCTCGGTTACGAAGGGACCACGCTGCACCTTCCCTACACAATGAAGCAAGTCGGCGAAGCCGTAGGAAAATACGCCTGTATTTTTGCGCTGGAGGATGAAGGCTTCAGCGCCGCGGTGGAGAAAACGAGCAAATAGGAGGATCTTCAATTGGTTGTTAAATACAAAATACATGAACTCGCGAAGGATTTCAACGTCAAAAGCAACGTCGTGATCGACATGCTGGCGGCTTTTTCCGACGCGCCGAGAAAATCGCAGACGTCGCTGACGACGGAGGAGCTGAACTACGTGTTCGACCGGCTCACCCAGGCGCATGCGGTGGAGCGGTTCGACGCGTTCTTCGCCATGAAAAAGCCGGAGCAGCCGAAAAAGGAAGCGGTAAAGGCCGAGGAAAAACCGGCGCAGCCTGCCGAGGCGGCGAAGCCGGAAGAGGCTGCAAAGCCCGCCGAAAAGCCCGCTACGCCCGCAAAGCCCGCCGAGGCTGCAAAGCCCGCGGCGGAGCGTCCTGCCGCACGTCCCGAGCCGCGCCGTGACGGCGACCGCCGCCCGCAGGCAGACGCGCGCCCCGGC
>JAFRNP010000087.1 GCA_017430145.1 Clostridia bacterium | reverse complement strand
TTATCTTTTTATTGGGAATTCTTTTTATTCGGAAAATGCCGGTCCGGAGCCTTTGCGCCGGCATTGAAAAGCAGACGGAACCCGTCCGGCGCTTGTACGCGCTGCCTGGAACCTCCGGTCCCCGTGGGCGTGTTCAGTGCATATTATTCATAGCGACGCTTTGGGCCTGAAGTTCCCCTTCAAAGAAATCGAGAACGTCGTCCAGCTCCAGCGTTTTGGTCGTACGAACGGTCAGGTCGTAAAACACCGTGCCGTTATCCCGGCGTTCAATACGGCTTTCGGTGGTCTGCGCCTCCCACACGGTCATCTGGTTTGTCAGACGCTCCCGGATCATATTGCTTTCCTGTACGACAAATTCAAGCTGGTATGCGTTGTAGGAATCCGCGCCGATCTTGAACTTGTGCATCAGGACCTGCAGCACCGCCACCAATACCGTGGAGAATACGCCTACGGTATACATGCCGCTGCCCATGGCGAGCCCGATACCGGCGGTGACCCACAGACCGGCCGCAGTGGTCAGCCCCTTGACGACGCCGTTGTTTTTGAAAATGACGCCTGCGCCCAAAAAGGAGATACCGCTGACGACCTGCGCGGCGACACGCGCCGGGTCTGCGCCTCGGGTGCCGTTGAAGTTGACGCCGAGCGCGCTTGTCAGATCTGCGAAACCGTATTTTGAGACGATCATGATCAGCGCCGCGCCGCAGCAAACGATGATGTGCGTGCGGATGCCCGCGCCCTTGAATCGTCGGCTGCGCTCAAAGCCGATGGCGGCGCCGCAGATGCAGGCGAGCAGGATCCTGATAAAAAAGTCCAGGGTTTGCTGCCATGTAAACTGCCGGATCAGATACTGAAAAAGCGTCTCCTGTCCGGGGACTGTGGAAAGCATTTGCAAAAGCATGGTTACGTCACCTGATTTAAAAATATAATATAAACTATCATATCACATTTTTATTGCAAATGCAATAAAAAAATACTTGTTTTTCGGATGGATTCTATAAAAAACGGTGAAGATTCGTTGACAAAAAAAATGATTTGTGTTAAGATGAGAACGCAAAACCGCGGATCGATCATCCGTATCGAGACCGAATCGGAGGGAAAAGAAATGATGCAAAAACGGGGATCCGGCAAAAGCGCCTTTTGGCACAGACGACCGGCGTTCAAACGGGTGCTGACGCTGCTGCTTGCCGTGTGTATGAGCTGCACATGGCTGTTTTGGAGCTTTGCCGCCGTCTCTTTAGGTGACGTTGACAACGACGGCGCCTCCACCGCTGTGGACGCCCGTCTGGCGCTCAGGGCGTCGGTGGGGCTGGAATTTTTTGCAAACGGCAGCCTTGCGTTTCTGAGAGCGGACGCCAACGGCGACGGCACGATCGGTGCGGACGACGCGCGTACCATTTTAAGGGCCTCCGTGGGACTCGTTCCGTTCTGGTATGAATTTCACGAGAATGCTGAGGTCTGGGAGTCATACACAAACAAGGCTGTGTTGAAAGCGTATTATCAGCAGACGCAGCGTCTTGCCGCGAAGGGCGGAAAGGGAACCGTGCGCTACATGAACCAATGGGACGAATGCGGTTCGCTTGCAGGTCTTTCGGTGGTCCGTCTGTTCGATCTGGACAGGGACGGTACGCCGGAACTGTATTGCGCCTACTCTGACAGCGCCTCTGCGTTCTACTCCAACAGGCAGGCGGTATACGCCTATGCCGGCGGGACCGGTATCAAACAGCTTTATGACGGGGAGATGTCAAATAACGGTACGGACTATTCGCCGTACGTCTGGTTCGGGGAGTACGGCAGTGAACCGCTGTTCTTCGGCGGCACCGGATTTTCGCTGCGGGCATATGCGTACCGCGACGGCGCGTTGAAACTGGTGGGGACCAGAGATCTGGACTGGGATAACGGAAAAATGACGGATACAGGCGTGATGCGTGATTTTGATAAGATCGGAACGACGCTGCGGATCGGGATCTATACGTACGATCATCCCGGTGTAGCTTACAGCATGGTGATGGCGCAGACGGATGCGATCCTTCGGCTGCTTCGCAACGCCTGATCCCGGAAGACTGTTTGTTATCGGCTATGAAAAAGAAAAAAACATTTGCATGTATACTTGTTGTTTTGCTGCTCTTTTCGGTTTTCACGCCGTCGCAGGCGGCCGTATCGCGGCAGACAGACGCGCAGGTCTGGCAGTTTACGGCTGCGCCGGAAAAAGCCGCCTATGAAGCCGGGGAGGAGATCCGGATCAAAGCCGCGCTTACGAACGTCTCCTTTGCCTCCTTGCAGGACGCGGAGATCTGGATGTATTTTGAAAAGAGCAATACGTATCTGGTTTCCGGCGACGTGTGGTACGCGCTGGACGTGCTTGAAACCGGAAAAACCTGGGACCGGACCTTCAACCTGTTTGAGAACACGGACAATCAGGCGGCGGGCGAACGGCTGAAAACGGCGCTGGGCGAAAAGCCGGGCGGCATGCTTGCAAGGATCCTTCAGTTTTTCGGCAACCTGTTCAGTAACCTTTCGCCGTTTCTGCGCCATGTGGAGGACAGATGGAAAACGGCGTTTGACGACGTGCCGGAAAGTTTCGCAGGCTTGTTTCTGCCGCACCGCTGCCGGCAGGTCGGGGCATGCAAGGTCAGTTACGGCGGACAGGAGATCGGCTGTACCTTTTATCTGCGGTACCGGCAAACAAAGGTCCCGGCGCCTGCCGCCGCCGTCAAGGCGGGCGATAAGGAAGGCGCAAACGCGCTTTGCGCCGTGCTGACCCCGTCGGCGGACAGCATTTCCGGCGCGGTTTTCGGGGCGGAATTTACCGACGGCGGCTTTGAAGGCGGGTTTTTTTTCTTAAACGAGGCGGAAAACCTTGCGGGGCTTGCGCGCATGGAGAACGGCGCGCCCCAGTTTCTTGCGGTCAAATACGCAGACCTCACGCCGGGCGAGGAATACCCGGTAAAGGTGCTTTACGACGGCAGCCGGCTGATCGCTTGGCTGTACAATGACCCGCTGGACCCCGATCCCTATCCGTTGTTTGACGTGCCCTTCGTCTCGGACAAAACGGGGTACGGTATCTGCGGGGAGGCAAAGGACGTAACGCTTGCCGGCGCTGCCGCGGCGGCGGAAGGGGAGACCTATCAAAACCCCTTGTACCCCAACAGCGCGGATCCCTTTGTTCTGTATGAAGATGGCGTCTATTACCTCTACGCCACCAATAACGGCGAAGGGTTCAACGCCGCGATCTCCACGGACCTGGTGCACTGGACGGATATCGGGCAGGTCGCCTTTCGGGCGGATATCGTGGGCGACAACAATTTCTGGGCGCCGGAGGTCTATAAGTACAACGGCAGGTTCTACCTGTTCTATTCTGCCGAGGGGCATTTGGCGGTCGCTGGTGCGGACAGCCCCGCCGGGCCGTTTGTAAAAACCGCAGATACCTGGCTTCTGGAACGGGACGCGATCGACGGGCACGTGTTTTTTGACGACGACGGCAGGATCTGGCTGTATCTCGTCCACTTTGATTCCGGCAACCATATCTGGGTGTATGAATTAAACGACGACCTCGTCTCCGTCAAGCCGGGCTCCGGGGTGAAGCTGACCTTCCCAGAGGGGTGGGAAGGCAGGATCAACGAAGGCCCCACCGTGCTCAAGCACAACGGGACCTATTATCTGACCTACTCGGGCGACGATTATCAGACCGTCAATTATGCGGTCGCGTATATGACCTCCCAAAGCCCCACGGGCCCCTTTACCCGATACGTCGGCAACCCGATGCTTCGTCCGGATACGTTTATCCACGGCACCGGGCACCACTGCTTTACGACCTCCCCGGACGGCAGCGAGATGTTTATCGTCTACCACTGCCACAACACGCTGGCTGAGGTCCATCCGCGGGCGCTTTGTATCGACCGGGTAAAATTCGTGCCGCAACCGGACGGGACGGACCGGCTGGTGGCGTACGGCCCCACGACGACGCCGCAGCCGATGCCGAAATAAAAGCGAAAACAACAGATCGGATATGAAAAAAAGACCGTATCGCAGCAATACAGCCGTGTGATACGGTCTTTGTGCCGTTTCGGGCAACGTCCGGAAGCTGAGACGGTTACATGCTTTGCGCCACCTGGCCGATGATGATCAGGACGTTGACCACAACGCCGATGATGAAAAAGATCAAAATCTTTTTCGCTTCGGCGCGGGCGACCATGACGTTGCCGAATTGAATCGCCGTCTTCATTCTTTTGTACGGTCCGACGGAAAGCGCGCCCCAGATGATCCCGAGGAAAAAGCCGATGATGACAAGGACCAGGTACACTGTCGCGTTCGGCATCGGCGCCATGTTGACCGGCGCGCCGTTGAATCCGCCGACGCCGGGGTTCTGATATCCGCCGTAAGGGGCGTTCGGGTAACCGCCGGGGTTATTTTGGTACCCGCCCTGGTTGCCGTAGGGGTCGTTCTGATAACCGCCGGGGTTATTTTGGTACCCGCCCTGGTTGCCGTAGGGGTCGTTCTGATAACCGCCGGGGTTATTTTGGTA
>JAFRNP010000086.1 GCA_017430145.1 Clostridia bacterium | reverse complement strand
GGATTGCGCAGTAGATTTTTTCGTCAGATTGTACAGATTTGACGCCGTCAACCTGGCGGTTGGCAAGGAAAATCTGTGCAGGATGACGGAATAAAGATCAAGCAAGGCGTGCGCCGCGAATTGTGCGGTGTTGCCTTAATCAAGGGCGAAGCCCTTCTGACTTTTTTTCTTTCATCTTTTTATCATTTTAAATCTGTGTTTGATCTCTCGTTTGGATTTTACCTTTTCCCCCCGAAAAACGTAAAATCCAGCACTTCCAGGGGCAGGTTGCGGAAATTGACGATGCGCCCTTCCGTCCCTCCCGCGGCGGGGTTTTCAAAGCTGTCGCTCAGCACACGCCAGCCGTCGCCGTCCGCGGGGGCGGCGCGGTAATCGCCGAGCGTCAGCGTTTTGCCGTGGATCTCGGTATTCGGGAAAACAGGGTTGAATTCAAACAGCGGCGTACTGTCGGCAGCCTGCGCTTCCGCCTCGGGCGGGATACGCACTTTCATGGCAAGGGTGACGTCTCCGGCGGGCAGAACGGCGGGGAAGCCGTACAGGTCGTGCCCTTGCTCCGGGCAGACGGGCAGGTACATGACGCCGTGGGGGCGGACCTCCGCCAGCGGGTTACGCGTGCCGCAGCATTCATCCGCGGCAAACCGCGTCAGCGGCGTTAAAGCAAGGCTTTTTCCGTATACGGTGAGGCAAACCGTCTCCGTTTCTGCAGAAAACGCTTCCAGCGTCAGGGCGTCGGTTTCGGCAGGGATCAGCAGCCGCTCCACGGTCCCGGGCGTTACCGCGTCCTTTCCCTCATCCGTCGCGCCGTTCAGGCGGATCGCGGCGCTTGCCGTACCTTCGGCGCGCCAGGCGGAAACGACCGCTTTGTGCGGGAAACGGACCGTTTCGCCCCGTTTGCAGGCGCCTTTAAACAGGATCTCCGCGTTTTTCAGCTCCTCCCCGGGCAGGTCGTAGGCAGTGACAGGCTCCTCGGGGCAGACCGGGTACGGCCGGTCGGCGTAAACTTCGATCCCCGAAAGCGAGGCGTGGGCGTCGTTGCCGTTTCGGGTGGGGATCTCGATGCGGATCTCCAGAAAGCGCGTTTCGATCTCATCAAAATCATGCTGCGTCACCGGCAGGATATTGCCGTGGCATCTGACAAGCGGCTGCCAGCGTCCGCCGGCCAGGTAACGCACGGCATAGACGTAGGTGTTCAGCGTCTGATCGGCGCCGGCAGACCCGGCGTGCCGGAGGACCAGATGGGACAACCGCCGCGTTTCACCGAGGTCCGCCAAAACGGTCGCGGGGCCGTTGACCGCCGCCATCCAGCGCGTGGCAGGATCCCCGTCTGTCAGCGCGGACGCGGGATGCCCTTCGGAAGCGGCGTTTGCCAGGACCTGCCGGACCTTGCCTGCGGCGTAAGGATAGGGCGTGGCGGCGACCCAAACGTCAACGTCTGCGTCCGGCATATCGAACGCGGCGGACATGCCCGTAAGGGCCCTTCCGTCCGAAAGGCGCCAGCGGACCTGTCCCGGGGCGCCGGTATAAACGAGGTGCACCGGCTCGCCTGCGCGGTACGTCCCATCGCCCGCCTGCCCGTCCGTACGTACGGCGTGGGGGCGCTTTTGGGCTTTGTGGAGCGCAAGGTCGCTGACGATCCCGCTCTCTCTCCGTCTGTCCGCCGTGCAGCGCAGGGTCGCCGCCGCGAGCATCATGCCGCCGTCGGCAGGCAGTACCACGGTTTTTGCGCCGTGGGGCAGCCGGACGGTGTACAGGTACCAGTTGAAACGGCCGTAGACCCGGTCGCCGGTAACGTCGTGGGTATGCGAGGCGCAGAACGCCACCCGGTCCTCCCGGATAAAGCCGAAATGCTTCGCGCCGTATTGCTCCCAGCCGCCCACGTCGTCGGCAAAGTCCTGTACGCCGAAGGCGTAGGGCGCGCCGTCGATCAGAATCGTATACGTGCCGTCGCCGTCGCAGCGCGCCGCCAGCAGGTGCAGCGCCGCGGCGTCTTGCGGCAGCGGGACCGATTCCCCGGCGGGGACGGTATAAAACAGTTGTCCTTCTTTTTGTGTAAAGCAAAACGGGATCCCGGCAGCCGTCAGGCCGTCGCCGATGAGCGGGCGCGGGACGGTGGTCTTTTCTTTCCCGGGGCCGTATGCGCCTCTTTCGTCGTCGCCGGAGGTAAAAGGCAAAGTCCCCGCAAGTTCCAGCGCGGTAAAGCGGTCTCTGAATACCTCTCCCGCCGGTTTTTTCAGCCGGACGGCAAAGGTTTTGGGCGCAAACGGGGACAGGGTGAACCGGACGCCGCCTTCTGCGATCTCGGCGGGCCCGACCGGTTCCTCGTAGCCGTTTACTTCTCTTGCGGCGTCGATCCCTTCTCCAAGCGTAAAAACGCCCGCGGCCGGTTTGCCGGCGGTCTCCGACAGCCGCACGACGATCTCGTCCGAATCCTCCGCCTGCTTGACGGCAAGCACCGAAACGGCGGGGTTGTCGAGCCGCAAAAACGCGTATGCCGGCGGCAGCATCCCGGCGTGGGAGCCGGTGCGGCAGACGGCGAGCGGGGCGTTAAACAGCGTTCCCTGCCGGTGTGCGCCGGTCTTCCGGAAGTCTCCGCGCCCGCCCGATACGGCAAAGGAAAACACGTTCTGACCGAAATCCTGCAGGTCCTGCCGGGTCCGGTCCATAAAGCGGTTCGCGGGGGTGTGGATGCAGGTCAGGCGCAGCGTGCCGCCGCACTTATCCATGCCGTATTTGCAGTCGTTGAGGATTGTGACGCTGTAATCCTGATCTTTATCGTACACGTTCGCCCAGGTATGGACCGGGACCTCGTATTTGTCGGGGGTGCGGTCCCCGCGTTCCACGCTGCCGAGCCCGGCGTCATAGACCGCCGTTTCACTTTGCACTGCGAGCGGGAATGCGGCCTTGAGCAGGGAACAGCTTTCGGTCCAGCTTATATCGTTATATACGTTCAGACGGTCGCCGAAGACGTCCAGCGACAGTACCTGGCGAAACCGCGAGGTGCCGGAGACCCGGGTGATCTCGAGCGATACCCGGGCGGCGCCGTCAAGAAGGACGCGCGTTTCATGCGCGCCGCCGACGGTCTTTTCAGGCGGGGCGGTCAGGTCCTCCCAGCCGATCTCCCACGCGCCGTAGTTGCGGTAGCCGTTTTTCAGGATCTCAAAGCGGATGGGGGCGCTGAGCAGCTCCCGCCCGTTTTCTTTGTCAAACAGGGAGGCGATTTCGCCGTTTTCATCGATCGTCACCCGCAGCCTTTCGTTTTCGAGGGCGTGCGCGGTGACCGAAAGCGCCGTGTTTTCAAAGGGTTTTCCGGCGGGAAGCACACGGTAAACGGCGTAGCCCTGCGAAGGGACCTCGGCGTAAAACAGGATCGTCGCCGCGTCTCCTTTGCGGGAGACGATCTGTGAGGGGACCTCATGTGCGCCGCAGTCGAACACCCGCACTGCCGCCGGCGCGCCGTTTGCAAAGAAAAGGGTCGCTTCGGCAAGCTCGCTGCGGTCATATGCCGCGGGGTTGAATACGACCAGCTTTTCGCCGCCGCCGGTCCCGGTGTCGACGTTTGCTGCGATCGCCGTCAAAGCGGCGGCGATCTCGCCGTCCAATACGTTGTTCACCACGATATCGTCGTGGAAGGTCTCCCGGTAGGCCCGGAGCACGCTGGTGCCGGTCAGGTCGTCGTGGAATTCGTGCCGGATAAAGTCGCGCCACGCCTTCGTCAGCCGCGCTTTCGGGTAGTCGGCGGCGCCGAGCCACGCGGCGAATACGTTTGCGCGTTCCGCGAAGTCCGCCTTGCGTTCATTTGAGCGGTGAAAGCGCTTCGTGGGCGCGACGGAGGTATAGCTGCCGACGCCGTGGGTGACCATCAGCAGTTCTTCGTTCGTGCGGGGAAGGCAGGCGCGTTCTTCCGGCGTCAGTTCATCCGCCAATTGGCCCGCGTACGCAGGGATCACTTCGTTCAGGCCGTCTGTCGCAGCCGCCTCATGGACGAGCCGCGCGGAGTCCTCCCCGGGGGAGCCGCCCTGGTCGCCGGTCCCGTAATAGCGCAGGTCCCTTTGCAGCGGCAGCGCGGCGGTATTCGCAAAAAGAGCCTCGTCTGAAGCCGGGGACTCTTTGAGTTTGGACGTATACGCGCCGGGGTTCAGCGCCGCGACGACCTCGCTGCCGTCGATGCCCTGCCAGATCCCCACGTGGAAGGGCGGCGTGCGCCCTTCGTTCCATGTCAGCTTCTGTGAGGAAAACGCCTTGAGCCCCATATGCCGCATGACCGTCGGCAGCGTACAGGGAAAGCCGAAGCAGTCCGGCAGAAAAATATCGTTGCTTCTTTTGCCGAATTCCTTTTCAAAAAACCGGTTGCCGTAAAGGATATTGCGCATCAGGGTCTCGGGCGCGGGCGTGACCACGTCGCCGTTTTCCCAGGAAGAACCGGCAACGAACCAGCGGCCGGCGGCGATATATTCCTTCAGCTTTTCGTATGCCTCCGGATAAAACTCTTTGATGAGATCGTATCGGTACGCGCCCTCAAAGTTGAAGCGGTACCGGTCAAACCGGTCCAGCAACGCAAAGTTTTCCTCCAGCATCGCAGGCAGGAATTTGTTGACGGTGTCCTCCAGCGTCCAGTTCCAGACGGTATCAAGGTGCGCTGTCGCCACCATATAAACTTTCGGTTTTTTCAAGGCGGATCCTCCCTCCGGTCGGTCCCTGAAGCCGGCGCTGCGGCCTCAAAGGATCGACTGGCAATTATGAAAGAAAAAAGAAAAAGATAAATGATAAAACTTCGGGCGGGACGCCCGCCCCCTGCTGCAGAAGCGGGCGGCGCGCGGCTGAAACGGTCGTCCGCCGGCGGTGCTCCGGCTTTGTATCTTCATCATTTATCTTTTATCATCGTATGTTCTGTGCTCTGCTGTCGGAAAACCGGCGGCTTACGCCGTATAATTATCAAAGTACCCCTGGATCCAGACGATCGGCGTGCCCTTGTCGCCGGGGCCGGACGTCAGATCGCACAGCGAACCGATCAGGTCCGTCAGGCGGCGGGGCGTGGTGCCCTGCGAGACCATTTTGCCCACAAGGTCGCCGTCCTTGGCGCGGATGTAGTCGCTGATCGCGGCTTTCAGTTCGTCGCCGGAGAGATCTTTGAAGTTGTTGTCCGCCAGGTATTTCAGCTTTACTTCATTGGGCTGTCCCTGCAGGCCGGCGGTGTACGCAGGGGAGACCACCGGGTCCGCCAGTTCCCAGATCTTGCCGACCGGGTCCTTGAACGCGCCGTCGCCGTATACCATGACCTCGACGGCTTTGCCGGTCTTTTCCTTAAAGGAGGCGGCGATCCTTTCAACCACCGCGCCGCAGTCCCGCGGGAAGAGCTTTACGGTCTCTTCCGTCGCCTTGTTGCTGCCCAGCAGCCCGTAATCGGCGTTGAATCCGGAGCCGTCCACCGGCGCCGACAGAAGGTCGTCCAACCCGTATACCGCCTTCGCGCCGGCGGCCTTCAACAGCCGCTTGCTGCGCGCGCGTGTGTGGATGTCGCAGGTCAGTACGCTGTCGGTATGATCGAGGATCCTGCGGCAGTCGCCCGCAAGGATGATCTCGACCTCGCAGCCCTGCTCTTCGATCAGCTCCCGGTAGTAGCTGATGTAATCCACGCCCGTAAAGGGGTGCTTGACGATCCCGAACAGCTCGCGGAACCGTTGCTCGGTCAACACGTCTTTGTACGGGTCGATCCCGGCGGCGTCAAGGGAATCGATATCGATGAGCGCGTTGCCCACCTCGTCCGACGGGTAGGAGAGCATCAGTACGATCTTTTTTGCGCCGCGCGCGATCCCGCGCAGGCAGATCGAAAAGCGGTTTCTTGAAAGGATCGGGAAAATGACCCCGAAGGTCCCGTCGGGGAACTTGCAGCGCACGTCCGCTGCAATCTGGTCCACGGTGGCGTAGTTGCCCTGCGCGCGGGCGACCACCGCCTCCGTTACGGCGACCACGTCCCGGTCGCCCATCGCAAGCCCTTCGCTTTGGGCGGCGGCAAGGACGCTGTCCACCACGATTTCCGCAATGTCGTCGCCGCTGCGGATGATGGGGGCGCGGACCCCGCGGGAAACGGTACCGATCAGTCTTTCTTTCATATAGACCTCCAAATGATATAGTATTTCCTTTCCATTATAGAACACGGGAATGGCGTTGTCAATCTCAAAATTAAACAACATATTACATAAATATGTTGGAAAATTCAAAAATAATTTAAAAATGTTAGCAGTATCATATTGACAGTGCTAAAAAATTGTGCTATACTGTAACCAGAACAAAGGAACAGAGCCGATCGAGACGGATCCGCCCGTTCGTCCCCTTGCTCAATAACACAGGTACGTTGTGAATGAGTAAAAGGAGGTTATGACCTATGTTAGTACCCAGCATTTTCAGAGACAGATTTTTTGACGATTGGATGCTTCCGACCATCCGCGAAGCGGAGGAAGCGGACCGCAAGCTTTACGGCAAGCATGCCGCGCATGTGATGAAGACCGACGTCAGGGAAAAAGAGGACCATTACGTTGTCGATATCGACCTGCCCGGCTTCAAAAAGGATGAGATCAACCTGAATCTCGAAAACGGTTATCTGACCGTGTCGGCCGAAAAGGGGCTTGACAAGGAAGAAAAAGACAAGAAGGGCAAACTCATTTGCCAGGAGCGCTACATGGGCGCGATGCAGAGAAGCTTCTATGTGGGCGACAAGCTCACGGAAGAGGATATCAAGGCTAAATTCGAGGACGGCGTCCTGCAGATCCTTGTCCCGAAGCAGGAAGAGAAGCTGCCCGAACACAGGACCATCGCCATTGAAGGCTGATACGCGCATAACAAACGCCGGGGCCCGTCTGACCGGGCTCCGGTTCTTTTTTTCGTAATCAAAAACCGGCTGTGCAGCGCACAGCCGGTTTTCGTATTATTCTTCCGTTTCGGCGGGGGCCGCTTCGGGCTCGTCCGCTTTTACCGGGATCTCGATCTTTCCGTAAAGGGAACCTTCGCTGTCCTTGCGCGGCTCTCTTGTAACGGCGGGCTTGTACGGTTCCTTTTTCTGGTAGCCGCCTCTGCCGCCTCTGCCGCCGCGGCCGCCTCTGCCGCCGCGATCGCCTCTGTCGCCGCCCGAACGGGGATTGGTGGGCTGTACGCCCTCCTCCAGCGTGATGACGACCTTGCGGTTTGCGTCGGAACCGACCGAGTGGGAGGTCACGCCTTCAATACCCTGGACCGTGGTATGGATGATCCGCCGCTCATAGGGGGACATGGGATCCAGTACGGCGTTTCTGCCGTATTTCAGCACCTGACGCGACTTGCTTTCGGCAAGAGAGCGCAGGCTGGCGTTGCGCTTTTCACGGTAATTGCCCACGTTCACGGAGATCTTGCGGTGGCTCTTTTCTTCCACGCCCTTATTCTCCGTCAGCCGCAGCAGGTACTGGATCGCGTCCAGCAGTTCGCCGCGTCTGCCGATCAGCGCGCCGTCTTCCTCGCCGCAGCTCAGCGTATATACGTATTCGCCGGTCTCTTCCGCCTTTTGCAGCGTGATGTCGCAGTGGTCGATCTGCATCCCCGCCACGATCAGCCGTAAAAACTTCACGGCGGCGTCGTCCTCGTCCACAGGGAGGTCCGTCAGCGTCAGCTCGGACAGCAGCGGCTCCGGCTTTTTGGAGTCGTTCTTTTTATTCTTTGCGGGTTTGTTTTCGGGCTTTGCGGGTTTTTCGGCAGGCTTGTTCTCCTGCTTTTCGGCTTTGTTCGCCTGTGCCTTTTCCGGCTTTTTGTCGGCGGGTTTTTCCTGCTTCGGCTTTTGGGGCGCCTTGTTTTCGGCAGCCTTCGGCTGCTGTTTCGCGGGCTTTTCGGATTTTGCGGGCTTTTCGGGCTTGTCCGGGACCTCGTACCATACGCGGACCTTTGCAGGCTCCGTCTTCAGGCCGAACAGCTTTTTCTTGAAATCCTGAATGATCTCCTGTTTGAGCTCCGCGTCGTCGGGGGGCGCCAACAGGATCTTTGCGTTTTCATATGCTTCGGCAATGGAATTGCCTGTACCGATCTGTTCAAAAATCATTGGTTTGTTCCTTTCTTCCATGCCCGGGGTCGGAAAGATAAAAGAAGCGTTTTCCGGGCAGTTGGTGATTCCGTGGGGCCTGCCGGTCTCAGCAGGGCCCGGTTCAGCGGTTTTCCCGCTCCTGTGCGATATACGCGCGCGTCTTTTTGACGCTTTCCTCCCTTGCGCGGCGCTGGACCGTTTCGTCGATCATCTGCTGGGCGATCACGTCCGCGGGCTTGAACATCGCGGAGGTCGCCAGCAGCTGGATAAAGGAGAGAACGTTGGAGATGATCCAGTAGAAACCGATACCCGCCGGAAGAATGAAGCCGAAATAGATGCTCATTGCGGGGGACGCCAGGGTCATGCAGCCCATGGCGGGGTTCTTTGCCATCTCGGGGTTGGTCTTTCTCTGCTTGAGGTAGGTATACACGGCGGAAAGCAGCGCCGTGACGCCTGCGATGATGGGGATCCAGACAAGGAGCGTGTTGACGGTCCTCCAATCCTTCGGATAATCGGTCAGATTGATGCTGCCGATCCTGAAATTGTCGATGAAATTCTGGATCTTCGCGATCGCTTCCTCCGAAACGACGCCGCCCTCCGGAAGATGCGCCTGGACGTCCGTGAACTTGTTCAGGATGTTAAGCTGCAGGCTGTAGGTGGATTTGGCGTTCGCCATGTCCGGGAAAGCGGCGTAATACGCAGTCTGCAGCGCCTCGATCACCTGGTCGGAGAGATGGAGAACGTACTTGATCGGGGAATAGATCGCGTTGTACAGGCCCATCATGACCAGAAGCTGCAGCCCCATCGGCAGACAGCCGGCGGTGCTGGCGTTGAAGCCCTCGCGCCGGTAGAGCTCCTGCGTTTCCTCGGAGATCTTCATCTGCGCCTCACGGCCCTGGCCCGCGTATTTCGCGCGGATCTTGTTGACCTTGGCCTGCAGGCGCATCTGCTTGGCGGAGTTTTTCTGCTGCTTGATCGCGGAGGGCAGCAGGATCAGGCGGACGATCAGGGTAATGACGACAAGCGTAAAAAGATAGTTGCCGCTCAGGTCGTATAAAAAACCCAGCGCCCAGCCGAACGGGACGCCCAGAATGTTTCTCAGTGCTTCCATGAAAGACGGTGTTTTTGCTGCCGCTGCCGCCGTGCTTGCCGGCTGCCGCAGGCAGATCCTTTCTTAATAATGAGTGTCGCGAATGGACGAAACGTGGGGAGCGGCCGCCCGGCCGCCCGTTTTAAGGCCCGTGTAAGGGTCCGGGGATCCGCTCAGTCGCCGCCGGAAGACGCTTTTTCGTCTGCGCCGGCGTCCGTTGCCGCTTTGCGCGGCCGTCTGTAGGCGATTTTTTTGAATTCCGGTACCGGGTCAACGCCGCCCGGGAACAGGGGATTGCAGCGAAGTAAACGAAGCGCCGCAAGTATGCCCCCGAAAAAGAACCCATAGCGTTCGATCGCGTCGTAGGCGTATTGTGAACAGGTGGGATAATATCTGCAGCGCGGCGGGAAAAGAGGGGAGATTTTGCGCTGGTAAACAGATATCGTTTTCAGCAGGAGATCCCTTATCATCTGTCAGCTCTCCTGCGGTTCCCCGGGCGCGATCACGCCTGCCGAGATCATCTGCTGCTCCATAACGGCGCGGATCTCGGTGCTTTTTTTGAAGACCGTTTTCGTACGCGCGACAAATACGACGTCATAGCCGCTTTTAAATTCGGGTAGCATCTCTGCTGCCGCCCGGATCACACGGCGGGCGCGGTTGCGCTGTACGGCGTTGCCGATCTTTTTGCTTGCCGTTATGCCGATACGACAAATTCCCGCGCGGTTTTTGCGCACATAGCTCACCAGCGCAGGATTTGTGTATACTTTTCCCCGCGCGTAGGCGCGGCGGAAATCACTGTTTGCGTTAAGTGTTGCCGGTCGGGTCACAGCGTTCTCTTTCCGGGATCAGTAGGAAAGCTGCTTTCTGCCCTTGGCTCTGCGGCGGGCAAGAACCTTGCGTCCGTTGGCGGTCGACATTCTCTTGCGGAAACCGTGTTCCATCTTACGCTGACGCTTCTTCGGCTGATACGTTCTTTTCAATTGAAACCCCTCCATTCTTTATTTGGTGTGCGAAAAACCAGAGATATTTTTCGTCGGATTGAAAAAAGGCGCAAAGAGCCCTTTGTTTCAGGTTATTATTATATAACATGGCGGGGCGCAGTGTCAATAGCTTTTTTTGCAAAATCCTTGGGCAAAAAAAACGAAATATTCAGTTTTATTTAAAATGACTATTGTATAATCGGATAAAAAAGTATAAAATACTAAAAGAGTCCGGCTGCGCCCGCTTTTTGCGGCAGGACGCCGGACGGAAAGCAGAGGAAGTACTTGTGAATGCTACGGTCGTAGAAAGACGCAGGGCGATCCTGATCAATGCGGCGTATTTTGCCCTGATCCTTGCGGTCTTTTATCTGATATTCAAAACCTTTTTCAGCCTTTTGGTCCCGTTTCTTGTCGCCTTCGTCGTCGGCGCGCTGCTGCACCGGCCGGTGACTTTCCTTGCCAAAAAAACGCCGCTCAACCGATCCGTCAGCTCCGCCGTCTGCGTGCTGCTGATCCTTGCCGTCCTCGGTACGATCATCTTTTTTCTCGGGTCGCAGATCGTGGACAGGGTGCGCGGTTTTTACAGCTTTCTGACCGCGAAGCTGCAGAATTTTTCCGAAGTGTTGGAGGCGGTAAGGGACTGGGTCCTGTCTCTGGTCGCCCTTTTGCCGGAGACCATGCGCGGAAATCTCGGGGATTCGGTCACGCACTTCTTTGACAGCCTGATCAAAAACGGGTTCCAGGATTTCTCGCTCTCCAATTTCAGTATCGACTGGTCTTCGCTTCTCTCCAAGGGCGTCGGCGGGCTGAAAAATACGGTGGTACAGATCCCGTCGGTGCTGATCGCGATCGTGATCTCCGTCGTCGCGTGCGTGTTTGTGACCGTGGATTACGACAGGCTCAAGCAGTTCGTCGTGCGGCAGGTGCCCGACCGTTACCGCAGACGGCTTCACGACGGGAAAACGCTTGCGCTTTCCACGCTGAAAAGCATGGGGAAGGCGTACAGCCTGATCCTGCTGATCACCATGACGGAGCTTACCGTCGGTTTCTATATCCTGAAATGGATCGGGATCTTCCAATCCGATTATATTATCCTGCTGGCGTTTGTGATCGCGATCATCGATATCATCCCCGTGCTCGGCACCGGTACCGTCCTGATCCCCTGGGCAGTATACTGCTTTGTCACCGGCAGCTTTTCGCTGGGGCTGGGGCTGATCCTGATTTACGCGATCATTCTGGTGATCCGGCAGGTCATCGAGCCGAGGCTGGTCGCGGGCCAGGTGGGCCTGCCGCCGATCGTTACCATCATCTCCATGTATATCGGTACCAAAACGATCGGCGTGCTGGGCTTCTTTATCCTGCCTTTTGTGGTGATCCTGATCAAAAAGTTCAACGACGAAGGGATCATCCACCTCTTCCGCCTGCCGGAAAAGGAGGAGGAAGCCGGCGGCGCGCCGGAGGAAACGCCGGAGGAAACGCCTGCCGAGGAGACTGCCGATCTGCATGTCGGGGCCCCCGAAACGGACGTTCATTGATGATCCGTGAACAAATTGTAAAAAAAATATTAACGATTGTTCTGAATCAGAAAAATAACTGGAAAAACTGTGATAGAATAAAGGTGCAGTGATCAGAAGGAGGTGGGGATACCATGTTAGATGCATTGCTGCAAACGATTGCAAACCTTGGATTTGACGCGCAAAGCATCAACCAGGCGTTCAACGGTATTCTCGCCGCGCTGCGAAGCGGCGACCTGAATATCCTGGACGGTCTGTCGGGGTTTTTCAGAGGATTTTTCTCCATGTTCGGTGGCGCAGACGGACAGAGCGTGAGCCTGATCATCGTCTCATTGGTCAATTCCATTGCGGAAGTGCTTGCCAATGCAAACGCGTCCTCCGTGTTTTCCACCATCATCGGCGCCTGAAAGGCGGGACCTGCCGCAGGAAAGAGCTGCGGCTTTTTTTGTTATATATAATATTTTAACATTATAATAAAGTCCGGGATGACAGAGATCGGGGCGACGGCGTCCGGGATGACGGAGGTCGTGAAAGAGATCATGCCGGACCATCAGATACCGGGGCTGCAGATCTCTGTGCGCCCGCGGCAGAGGGAGGGACGTGCAATGGCGATAAAAAAACGCGCGGTATGCTGTGTGCTGACTTGCGCGGCGCTTTGCGCTCTCCTTTCCGGGTGCGGGGAGCGTCGGCCGCCGGCGCCGGTGCAGACGGAGGAACCTTCCGTCAGTGCGGCGGCGACGCAGGCGCCGACCGAACCTGAAACGCAAACGGCTGCCCCGGTAACGGCCCCTGCCGCGACCGAGGCGCAGACGGCGGCGCCGGAGACCTTGCCGCCGGCGCCGGAAACCGAGGCGGCTGAGAAGACGACGGCGGCTGAGGAGACGACGGCGGCGCCTGCGGACGAAGTGGATCTGAGCATCGAGCTGCCGGAGGCGAACGGCGTTATGGAGGTCTCGACGGATCCGGAAAATCTGTTTATCCGTACGGTATGTGAGAAGAAGGGGATCGACGCGTCGCTTTTGTGCGCGGTTTACGCGGTCCCGCAGAGCGGGCAGAATTACGTGTTTGAGTTTTATACGGCGGATGGACGGTCGAAGGACGACCTGCGCCGGGTGTATCTGCTGACGGCGGTGGGGGATATCCGGAGCGTCGCGGCGGCGAAAGCGGGAGAGAAGGAAAAAATATCGGCGGTGGAAAACTGGTTTTGCATGAACGTGCTGATCAAAGAGGTGATCTTTCCGTCGATCGAAGATCAGTTAAGAAGATAAAAGCGCAAAGAAAAAGATAAGATTTTCGGTGCGTTGCCCTTGGCTGCGCATGGCGGCGGGCGGGTCCTTCTGCCCGTCCGGTTTTTTTGCGGGGATCCTGGCCCTGTAAACGCCTGCGACGCCGCAGCGCGATAAGCCCACGGACAGGCGACGGGCGTTGTGCACAAAAAAAATTTGGAAAAAGTGCTGAATTTTTTTAAAAAAGTTCTTGCAATTTGCCGAATGACATGATATACTTGTGTAGTCTCTGTTTGGAAAGGGGCGTATTCTGCCCATTTCACGACGGAGACGATATGCGATGATGCGGTAGGTGACTATGCTTTGACATAGATAATTACCGCGGAGTATGTCCGATTTTCAAAACCGGGCGGATGAAAAAGCTGAATATCGGAGGATCTGTACCTTAACCGGGTCCTCAGGGAGATACTGACGGGAAAAGGCCGTCCGGTATCTGCTCTTTTGCGGTCAGAACGCAAAAAACGTATGCAGCTGAAATTCACAGCGTTGGTCCGGAATATCTTGCGGATTCCGGATTTTATTAAACGGATGGCGCGAACAACCCGGCGCCGTGTGAATTTTTTCTCAACCGAGCCCGCCAAAATTCAAGGAGGCTTACAAAATGGCAGTTAAGGAAAAAATCAGAATCAGACTGAAGGGCTACGACCACACGCTGGTTGACAAAGCAGCCGAAAGAATCGTTGAGACTGCGAAGCGCACAGGCGCCCAGGTTTCCGGTCCCGTGCCGCTGCCCACCGAAAAAGAAGTGGTCACCATCCTTCGCGCGGTCCACAAGTACAAGGACTCCCGCGAGCAGTTTGAACAGAGAACGCACAAGAGACTGATCGATATTCTCAGACCGTCCGGCAAGACAGCTGAGGCGCTCACGAATCTGGAGCTCCCTGCCGGCGTGGATATCGAAATCAAGATGTTGTGATTGACCGGTTCACCCCGGTCGCAGGTCAAGTCGGCGAAAGCCGACCAATAATCTGAAGGAGGAAAAAACAGATGAAAAAAGGTCTTATCGGAAAGAAGATCGGCATGACGCAGCTTTTCGACGATAACGGCAATTTCGTGCCCGTTACCGTGCTGGAGGTTGGTCCGTGTGCCGTAGTCCAGAAAAAGACGACGGAAAAAGACGGTTACGAGGCTGTTCAGCTCGGCTTCGGCGACCTGAAGGCAAACCGTGTGAACAAGCCCATGAAGGGTCATTTCGCGAAGGCGGACGTGGCGCCCAAGAAGGTGCTCAGAGAGTTCCGGCTGGACGACATGAGCGCCGTGAACGTCGGCGACATCCTCAAGGCCGGCATCTTTGCCGCCGGCGAGAAGGTCGACGTCTCCGGTACCTCCAAGGGTAAGGGCTACGCCGGCGCCATCAAGAGATGGAACTTCGGCCGCCTGAAGGAGAGCCACGGTACCGGCCCCGTCGCGAGACATCAGGGTTCCATGGGCGCGTGCTCCGATCCTTCGAGAGTGTTCAAGGGCAAAAAGATGCCCGGCCACCTCGGCAGCGAGAAGGTCACCGTTCAGAACCTCGACGTCGTGAAGGTTGACGACGAAAACAACCTGATCGCCGTAAAGGGCGCCGTTCCCGGCGCGAAGGGCGGTTACGTTGTGATCACAGATGCCGTTAAAAAAGCATAAGGAGGAAATAGAAGATGCCTACAATCGATGTATTCAACATGACAGGCGAAAAGGTCTCCGAGCTTGAGCTTAACGAAAGCATCTTTGCCGTAGAGCCCAATATGTCGGCAATGCATATCGCCGTAGTGAATTATCTTGCCAACCAGCGGCAGGGCACGCAGTCCACGCTGACCAGAAGCGAAGTCAGCGGCGGCGGCAAGAAGCCCTGGCGGCAGAAGGGCACCGGCCGTGCGAGACAGGGTTCCACCCGTTCTCCCCAGTGGTACCACGGCGGTATCGCGCTCGGCCCCAAGCCCCGCAGCTACAGATTCACCATCAATAAGAAAGTTAAGAAGCTCGCGATCAAATCGGCGCTCTCCGCGAAGGTCGCCGACAGCGAGATGATCGTGCTCGACGAGCTGAAGCTCGACGCGATCAAGACGAAAGAGATCGTCAAGGTCCTTGCGGCCGTCAATGCCGCCAGGAAGACCCTGATCGTCCTCCCCGAGAAGGACGACGTGGTCTACCGCAGCGCCCGCAACATCGCCGGTGTGAAGGTTTCCCCCGTGAACGCGATCTGCGTTTACGACATCCTGAACGCCGATACGCTTCTGATCGCGAAGGGCGCCGTATCCAAGATCGAGGAGGTATATGCGTAATGGCAAAGTTTGCTCAGGATATTATCCTCAAGCCCGTCGTGACGGAAGAGAGCATGATGGCGACCGCGATGAAGAAATATACCTTCATCGTCGATAAGAAAGCCAACAAGATCGAGATCGCGAAGGCCGTCGCCGAGCTGTTCGGCGTTGAGGTCGCAAGCGTGAATACCATGAACGTGGACGGTCACCTGCGCCGCTACGGCCGCTATGAAGGCTACAAGCCCTCCTACAAAAAAGCGATCGTGACGCTGACCGAGAAGTCCAAGACGATCGAGTTCTTCGACGGTATGTTCTAAGGCAGCGCCGCACGTGTGTGCGGACTGCAAAGTGTCCGGACGGCGATGTATGGCTGCAGCCAGGCCGCGAAGCCTTCCGGAAAAACACAAACATTTCAAATAATGAAAGGCGTGTGAAAATACAATGGCTATCAAGGTTTATAAACCGACCACCAACGGACGCCGTAACATGTCCACGACCGATTACGCCGGTCTGTCCAAGGTGGATCCCTGCAGAAGCCTCCTGGAGCCTCTGAAGAAGACCTCCGGCAGAAACAGCTACGGCAGGATCACCGTCCGCCACCACGGCGGCGGCAACCGCAAAAAATACCGTGTGATCGATTTCAAGAGACAGAAGCTGAATATGGCGGCCGAGGTCAAGACGCTTGAATACGATCCCAACCGCAGCGCGTTCATCGCTCTGATCGAATACGAAGACGGCGTGAAGAACTACATCCTTGCGCCCGCGGGCCTCAAGGTCGGCGATAAAGTCGTCGCGGGCCCCGACGCCGACATCAAGGTCGGCAACGCCCTGCCGCTGAGCAACATCCCCACCGGTACCTTCATCCACAACGTGGAGCTGTACCCCGGCCGCGGCGGCCAGCTGGCGAGAGCCGCCGGCAACGCCGCCCAGCTCATGGCGAAGGAAGGCCGTCTGGCGCTGCTCCGTCTGCCCTCCGGCGAGCTTCGCAACGTGCCGATCACCTGCATGGCGACTATCGGCACCGTCAGCAACGAGGACCACATCAACGTCAAGATCGGTAAAGCCGGCCGTACCCGCCACATGGGTATCCGCCCGACGGTCCGCGGTTCCGTCATGAACCCCTGCGACCACCCGCACGGCGGCGGCGAAGGCAAGTCCCCGATCGGCCGTCCCGGCCCTGTGACCCCCTGGGGCAAGCCCGCTCTCGGTTACAAGACCCGCGCAAAGCATAAGAGCTCCGATAAGCTGATTGTGAAGCGCAGAAACGATAAATAAGCGAAAGGAGCGATAAGTAATGGGCAGAAGTGTTAAAAAAGGACCTTTCGTACAGCCGAAGCTCCTCGAAAGAGTCATCGCAATGAATGAAAAGGGCGAAAAGATCGTCCTGAAAACCTGGAGCCGCAGCTCCACGATCTTCCCGGAATTTGTCGGCCACACCTTCGCCGTTCACGACGGCCGCAAGCATGTGCCGGTCTACGTTACCGAGGATATGGTCGGCCATAAGCTGGGCGAGTTTGCTCCCACCCGTACCTTCAAGGGCCACGCGGGCAGCAAGACGTCCAACAACGGTAAATAAGCCGAAAGGAGTGTAATAATATGGAAGCAAGAGCAAAAGCGACCTATGAGCGCATCGCGCCCCGCAAGGTCCAGATCGTGCTTGACCTGATCAGAAACAAGCCGGCAGACGAAGCTATGGCAATCCTGAAGTACACACCCAAGGCTGCGTGTGAACCGCTTGCAAAGCTTCTCAAATCCGCGATGGCAAACGCGGAAAACAACTTTGATATGGATGTGTCCAGACTCTATGTTGCGGAATGCACCGTATCGCAGGGCCCCACGCTCAAGCGTATCCGCCCGAGAGCGCACGGCCGCGCATTCAGAATCAACAAGAAGACGTCTCACATCAACCTTGTGCTCAAGGAAATGGAAGACTGATCGGAGAGGAGGACATTAAAGCATGGGACAGAAAGTGAATCCTACCGGTTTGAGAATCGGTGTCATTAAGGATTGGGAAAGCCGTTGGTATGCCGACAAGTCGAACTTCGGCAAGACGCTGGTCGCGGACTACAAGGTCCGTGAGTATCTGCTGAAGGCGCTCGCCTCCGCAGGTGTTCCCAAGATCGAGATTGAGCGCGACCCGAAGCGTGTGCGCATCAATATCCACTGCGCGAAGCCCGGTATGGTCATCGGTAAGGGCGGCGCCGAGATCGAAAAGATCAAGGCTACCTGCCAGAAGATGATCGGCGTGGGCAAGAACGTGTATATCAACATCATCGAGATCAAGCAGCCCGACCTGAACGCGCAGCTCGTTGCCGAGAAGATCGCCCAGCAGCTTGAGAAGAGAGTTTCCTTCCGCCGCGCCGTCAAGCAGGCCATCGGCAGCACGATGCGTCTGGGCGCGAACGGTATCAAGGTCCAGTGCGGCGGCAGACTCGGCGGCGCCGAGATCGCGCGCAGCGAGACCTACAAAGAGGGCACCATCCCGCTGCAGACCATCCGCGCCGACATCGACTACGGCTTTGCCGAGGCGAAAACGACGTACGGCCGCATCGGCGTCAAGGTCTGGATCTATAAGGGTGAGGTTCTGCACGAGAACGCGCCCAGACAGAGAAGAGATAGGAGGGCGTAAACGATGTTAATGCCTAAGCGTGTGAAATACCGCAGACAGCAGAGAGGGCGTCTGAAGGGCGCCGCGCATCGCGGTAATAAGGTAAATTACGGTGATTACGGCCTCGTAGCGCTTGAGCCCGCATGGATCACCTCCAATCAGATCGAAGCCGCCCGTATCGCCATGACGAGATACATCAAGCGCGGCGGCCAGGTCTGGATCAAGATTTTCCCCGACAAGCCGATCACCGAAAAGCCCGCCGAGACCCGCATGGGTTCCGGTAAAGGTTCGCCCGAATACTGGGTGGCGGTCGTGAAGCCCGGCAGAGTCATGTTTGAGATCGCCGGCGTCGCGGAAGAAACTGCGCGCGAGGCCATGCGTCTCGCCGCAAACAAACTGCCGATCAAGTGCAAGTTTGTGACTAAGGAAGAACAGGGTGGTGAGTCAGAATGAAAGCCAGTGAAATGAGAAAAATGTCGGTTTCCGAGCTGAACGAGAAGCTTAAGGAACTGAAGGATGAGCTTTTTAAGCTGCGCTTCCAGCAGGCCATCAACCAGCTTGAAAATCCAATGCGTATCAGCGCCGTCAAAAAGGATATCGCCAGGGTATTCACCGTGCTCAGAGATATCGAACTGAACGGCAAGGATGCCTGATTAGGAGGATATCGTAAATGGAAAGAAATTTAAGAAAAACCCGCGTCGGCATCGTAACCAGCGATAAGATGGAAAAAACCGTCGTTGTCTCCGTGCGGGACAAGGTGGCGCATCCGCTTTACAAGAAGATCGTTAACCATACCATCAAGCTGAAAGCTCATGATGAAAACAACGTCTGCGGCGTCGGCGACCGTGTGCTGATCATGGAGACCCGCCCCCTTTCCAAGGACAAGAGATGGCGCGTTGTTGAGATCATTGAGAAGGCGAAGTAAGGAGGCACATCTATGATTCAGCAGCAAACGTTATTGAAGGTTGCCGATAATACCGGCGCTAAGGAGCTTATGTGCATCCGCGTGCTCGGTGGTACCCGCAGAAAGTATGCCAACATCGGCGATGTGATCGTCGCTTCCGTTAAAAAGGCTACACCCGGCGGCGTTGTTAAAAAAGGCGAGGTCGTCAAGGCTGTGATCGTGCGTTCCGCGAAGGGCGTGCGCCGCGCCGACGGCACGTACATCCGTTTCGACGAGAATGCCGCCGTCATCATCAAGGAAGACAAGAACCCCAGAGGCACCCGTATCTTTGGGCCCGTAGCAAGAGAGCTCCGTGATAAGGATTACACCAAGATCCTCTCTCTCGCTCCCGAAGTTCTGTAAGAGGGAGGCAGCAGTATGAGTAAAAAGGTACATGTAAAAACCGGCGATACCGTGATCGTGATCAACGGCAAGGACAGAGGCAAGACCGGCAAGGTCCTGCAGGTCAGCCCCAAGGAGGGCAAGGTGATCGTTGAAAAGATCAACATGGTTTCCAAGCACGTCAAGCCCCGCCAGATGGGCGAGCCCGGCGGCATCCTGCAGGCCGAAAGCGCGCTGTACGCGTGCAAGGTCCAGCTGATCTGCCCCAAGTGCGGCAAGCCCACCCGTATCGGCCATGTGGTCGACGGCGACAAGAAGCTTCGCGTGTGCAAAAAGTGCGGCGCGCACTTCGAATAATCGAGGGAGGAAGTTATCATGGCAAGATTAAAAGATTACTACAAATCCGACGTGGCTCCCGCCCTGATGGAAAAATTCGGCTACAAGAGCGTGATGCAGCTTCCCAAGCTCGACAAGATCGTGATCAACGTCGGCTGCGGCGAAGCGCGTGAGAACCCCAAGGCGGTGGACGCCATCGTCGGCGACATCGCGAAGATCACCGGCCAGAAGCCCGTCGTTTGCCTTGCGAAGAAGAGCGTGGCAAACTTCAAGCTCAGAGAAGGCATGCCCAACGGCGTGAAGGTGACGCTCAGAGGCGAAAGAATGTACGAGTTCCTCGACAGACTTTTCAACCTGGCGCTGCCCCGCGTGCGTGACTTCCGCGGCATCAACCCGAACTCCTTTGACGGCAGAGGCAACTATTCTCTCGGCGTGAGAGAGCAGCTGATCTTCCCCGAGATCGAGTACGACAAGATCGACAAGGTCCGCGGCATGGACATCTGCATCGTCACCACCGCCGAGACCGACGAAGAAGCAAGAGAGCTGCTCTCCCGTATGGGCGCTCCGTTTGCGAAATAAGGAGGGGTTATCATGGCAAAGACATCAATGAAGGTGAAGCAGGCGAGACCTGCGAAGTATTCGACCAGAGCTTACAACAGATGCAAGATTTGCGGTAGACCCCACGCCTATTTGCGTAAATACGGCGTATGCCGTATCTGCTTCAGAGAACTTGCCCATGCCGGCCAGATCCCCGGTGTGAAGAAAGCAAGCTGGTAATTAAAGGCTTAAAAGCAAAAGGAGGTTTACGGCATGCAAATTACCGATCCCATCGCTGATATGCTCACAAGAATCAGGAACGCCAACTCCGCGAAGCACGACACGGTGAGTGTCCCGGCTTCCAACATGAAGAAGGCGATCGCGCAGATCCTTGCTGACGAGGGATACATCAAAGGTTACAAGGTAATTGAAGACGGTAAGCAGGGCGTGATCGAGATCGCTCTGAAGTACGGTCCGAATAAGAGCCAGGTACTGCTTGGCCTGCGCAGAGTTTCAAAGCCCGGCCTGCGTATCTATACGGATTGCGAGAACATGCCCAAGGTCATGAAGGGCCTCGGCATTGCGATCCTTTCCACTTCCAAGGGCGTTATGACAGATAAGGACGCGCGCAAAGCCAACGTCGGCGGCGAAGTCCTTGCATTCATCTGGTAAGGAGGTTCACAGGAATGTCACGAATCGGAAAATTACCCATCGTCGTTCCGGCGGGCGTTGACGTCCAGATAGACGGCAGCAACGTGACCGTGAAGGGCCCCAAAGGAACTCTTACCGGAACGTTCAGCAGCAAGATGAACATCGAGCTTGAGAACGGCACGATCAAAGTGACCCGTCCGGACGATACCAAAGAGAACCGGTCGCTCCACGGTCTGACCCGCACCCTGATCGCCAACATGGTGAAGGGCGTCAACGAAGGCTACAAGAAGCAGCTGGAGATCGTCGGTGTCGGTTACCGCGCCCAGAAGCAGGGCAACGATCTGGTCCTGAACGTCGGTTATTCGCATCAGGTCACCATGACGCCGCCCGAGGGCATCACGGTCGACGTCCCCACTCCCAACAGCATCGTCATCAACGGTTTTGACAAGCAGCTTGTCGGCCAGTTCGCTTCCGAAGTCAGAGGCGTCCGTCCGCCGGAACCCTACAAGGGCAAGGGCATCAAGTACTCTGACGAAGTGGTCCGCCGCAAGGAAGGCAAAGCCGGTAAGGGCGGTAAATAATAGAGGAGGTAAGACGTTATGGTTAAAAGACCGAACACCAAAAAGGCAAGACTTGCCCGCCATAAGCGCGTACGTGAAAAGATCCACGGCACGGCCCAATGTCCCCGCCTGAATGTTTTCCGCTCCCTCAAGCACATCTATGCGCAGCTCATCGACGATGAGAAGGGCGTCACGCTTGTGAGCGCCTCCACTGCGGAGAAGGCGTTTGAAGAGTACGGCGGAAACATCGACGCTGCAAAGAAGGTCGGCAAGACGTTAGCCGAAAGAGCTGCCGAAAAGAATATTGTCGAGTGCGTATTCGACCGCGGCGGTTATATCTATCACGGCCGTGTCCAGGGCTTGGCCGAAGGCGCCCGCGAGGGTGGGCTCAAATTCTGAGTGAAGGAGGTCAAACACTTTGGCTAAGTTTGAAGAACGGAAAGAATCTGAATTTCAGGAGAAAGTGGTTGCCATCAACCGCGTATCCAAAACCGTAAAGGGCGGCCGTATCTACAAGTTCGCGGCGCTGGTCGTTGTCGGCGACGGCAAGGGCAAGGTCGGCTTCGGCCTCGGCAAATCCGGCGAAGTTCCGGATGCGATCCGCAAGGGCATCGAGGACGCGAAGAAGAACATGATGACGGTTTCCCTGAAGGGTACCACGATCCCCCACGAGATCATCGGCAAGTTCGGCGCAGGCGTCGTGCTCATGAAGCCCGCCGCCCCCGGTACCGGCGTGATCGCCGGCGGCCCGGTGCGTGCGGTCGTTGAAACGGTCGGCATCAAGGACATCCGTACCAAGGCGCTGCGTTCCAACAATCCGTGCAACGTGATCAGAGCGACGCTCAACGGTCTGTCTCTTCTCCGTAACGCAGAGGAAGTTGCGGCGACCAGAGGCATCACCGTGAAGGAAATTTACGAATAAGGAGGGAATACCGATGGCAGAACTGAAAGTTAAGCTTGTGAAGAGCCTGATCGGCTGCAAAAAGGACCAGATCGCCACTGCGTATTCGCTCGGTCTTCGTAAAATCGGTGATGCATCCGTGCAGCCCGACAACGCGCAGACGAAGGGGAAGATCAATAAGATCGGCTTCCTTCTCGAAGTAACCGAAGCTTAAGAGCAGAAAGGATCGCTTATAATGAAAATTCACGAGTTATCGCCTGCTCCCGGTTCCAACAAGCCGGTCAAGCGTATAGGCAGAGGTCCCGCGTCCGGGCAGGGCAAGACCGCCGGTAAGGGACACAAGGGTCAGAAGGCCAGAGCCGGCCGCGGCATGCGCCCGGGCTTTGAAGGCGGCCAGATGCCCCTGCAGAGAAGACTTCCGAAGAGAGGCTTCAACAACATTTTCGCCAAGGAGATCGCGATCGTCAACGTCAGCGCCCTTGAAGAGCGGTTTGAGGCAGGCGCCGTGATCGACGCCGCCGCGCTGATCGAGAGCGGCCTTGTCAAAAAAGAGCTGGACGGCATCAAGATCCTCGGCAACGGCGAACTGACGAAAGCGTTCACCGTCAAAGCAAACGCGTTTTCGAAAGAGGCAAAGACAAAGATCGAAGCAGCCGGCGGAACGGCTGAAGAATGCTGACGTCGATCAGGGCTTTGTACTTAATTAGAAAGGAGCGTATGCACGTATGTTAAAAACATTTATCAATGCATGGAAGATTGCGGACATCCGCAAAAAGATGATCTATACCCTGTTCATACTCTTCCTTTTCCGCCTGGGATGCGCGATTCCCGTACCTTTTGTCTCCATTACCGCAGGGGGACTCACCGAAGGCAACTCCGGCACGTTCCTGGAGTACCTGACCATGATGACCGGCGACGCGTTCAACTACGGACGTCTGTTCGCACTCGGTATCACCCCCTACATCAACGCGTCCATTATCCTGCAGCTGCTCGCTGTGGCGATCCCCGCCCTCGAAAAGCTGTCCCACGATGAAGAGGGGCGCAAAAAGATGTCCACGATCACGCGGTACGTGACGGTCGGCCTGGCGCTTCTGCAGGGCGTCGCTTACTTCATCTACGTATGGAGCAAGGGCAACATGCTGACCCCCGGCCCCGACGGGAACCAGTACACCGGCTTCGGCCTGGTCTTCCAGGGCATCGTGGTCGTCTCGGTCCTCACCGCCGGCAGTGCGCTGGTGATGTGGCTGGGCGAGCAGATCAACGAAAAGGGCATCGGCAACGGCATCTCGCTGATCCTGTTCGTGGGTATCGTATCAAGACTGCCCATGACCCTGTATCAGCTGGTGATCCAGCCCTACGCGAAGGGCAGCTGGTACTACCTGGTATCCCCGCTGGCGCTGATCTCGCTTTTGGCGATGATCGTTTACATTGTCTGGATGGACAACGCCGAGCGCCGCATCCCGGTGCAGTACGCCAAGCGCGTGGTCGGCAGAAAGATGTACGGCGGACAGAGCTCCAACATCCCGATCAAGGTCAATATGTCGGGCGTTCTCCCCGTCATTTTCGCCAGCTCCATCCTGTCCCTTCCGCCTACGGTCGAAATGTTCATCCACAACAAGATCGCGACGCCGAATGAGGACAGCTTCTGGGAGAAATTCTTCGCGATCTTCAGCTCCACCCACTGGGTGTACGGGATCATCTATTTCTTCCTGATCATCTTCTTTGCATATTTCTATGCATCCATCCAGTATAATCCCATCGAAATGGCGAACAACCTTTCCAAGAACAGCGGTATGATCCCCGGTATCCGTTCCGGCAGACCGACGGCTGATTACATTGCAAAGGTCATCTCCAAGATCGTTCTGCTCGGCGCCCTGATGCTCAGCGTGGTCGCCATTTACCCGATCATCTTCTCGCAGGTCACCACGGCTGTGGGCTATGAGCTGCAGGGCGTTATGATCGGCGGTACCTCCATCATCATTTTGGTGGGCGTTGCGCTTGAAACGGTCCAGCAGATCGAGAGCCAGATGATGATGCGTCACTACAAAGGCTTCCTTGATTAAGGAGGGTCGTTCGGTGAACATCATTTTTCTGGGCGCGCCGGGAGCCGGCAAGGGGACCCAGGCGGAAATCGTGAGCGATACCTACGGGATCCCTACGATCTCCACCGGGAACATCATCCGCGCGGCTCTCAAAAACGGCACGCCGATGGGGCTGAAAGCAAAATCCTATATCGATTCCGGCGCGCTGGTTCCGGATGAGGTCGTGATCGGCATCATCAAGGACCGGCTCGCCGAGGACGACTGCAAAAACGGTTTTATCCTCGACGGGTTCCCCCGTACCATTCCGCAGGCCCAGGCGCTTGAGGAGATGGGGGTCCCGATCGACCGGGTAGTGGACATCGACGTGCCGGATGAAAAGATCGCCGAGCGGATGTCCGGGCGCCGCGTGTGCAAGGCCTGCGGCAGCTCCTACCACGTCGAGTATAAAAAACCGAAAACCGAGGGCGTCTGCGACGCCTGCGGCGGCGAGCTTGTCCGGAGGGTGGACGACGCTCCCGAAACCGTTCTGGAACGCCTGAACGTCTACCACAGCCAGACCGAACCGCTGAAAGCGTTTTATGCCGAACGGCAGAAGCTCGTAACGGTTTCGGGACAGGAGGACGTGAGGGATACCACCGCGCTCACCCTCAAAGCATTGGAGGATCTCGCATGATCGTGCTGAAAACGCGCCGCGAATTAGATCTGATGCGTGAGGCGGGAAGGATTTCCGCCGCAGCACTGAAGGTTGCCGGAGAGGCGGTAGCGCCGGGTGTTTCCACTGCCGAAATCGACAGAGCGGCTTACGAGTATATCAAGAGCCAGGGAGCAACGCCCGCGTTCCTGCATTACAACGGTTTTCCTGCAACCGCATGCATTTCCGTAAATGATGAAGTCATTCATGGGATCCCGGATAAAAAACACATTCTTCGCGAAGGCGATATCGTGAGCATAGATCTCGGCGCCGTGTACAACGGCTTTTACGGGGACAACGCCGCGACCTTCGCCTGCGGCACGATCAGCCCGGAGGCCCGTCGGCTGTGCGACACGACGAGGGAGGCGCTATACGTGGGGCTTTCCAAGGCGGTTGCGGGCAACAGACTGGGCGATATCGGCTATGCAATCTGCGAATACTGTGTATCCCGGGGGTACGGTGTGGTACGCGACTATACCGGTCACGGCGTCGGTACCCACCTCCATGAGGATCCTTCGGTTCCGAATTACGGTAAGGCCGGCAAAGGAGCAAGGCTGCTCCCCGGCATGACGATCGCGATCGAACCGATGATAAACGAAGGCGTCGAAGAGGTAAAGGTCCTGCGTAACGACTGGACGGTCGTGACCGCGGACGGGAAGCTCTCCGCCCACTTTGAGCATACCGTGGCGATCACGGAGGGTGAGTGCATCATCCTCACACAGTGTTAAGAGGTGCGGTATGCTGGAAAGGGGCGACGTAGCCGTCTCCCTGGCGGGAAGGGACAAGGGGTCCCTTCTGGCGGTCACGGAACGGCTGGCAGACGGCGTTTTGGTGTGCGACGGCAAGGCGAGGCCGCTTCATAACCCAAAGCGGAAGAACCTGCGGCACCTGCAGGCGCTCGGCGTGCGTTTATCGGAGGCGCAGCTTTTATCCGACAGGGCCTTGCGAAAGGCGCTGGCGATTCTGAAAGGCGATTTGAAATAACGGAGGGAATTTGTTATGGCCAAACAGGATAATATCGAAATCGAAGGGACCGTTGTCGAGGCGCTGCCGAACGCTGCGTTCAAAGTGGAACTCGAAAACGGCAAGGTGATCTTAGCGCACATTTCGGGGAGGCTGCGTATGAACTATATCCGGATCCTCCCGGGCGATAAGGTGACCGTAGAAATTTCACCCTATGATCTCACCAAGGGACGCATTACCTGGCGTTCCAAATAAACAAACGTAAAGATGCAAGATATTGCAATCAATTCAAGGAGGTATTCAGAATGAAAGTCAGACCTTCTGTAAAGAAAATTTGCGAGAAGTGCAAAATCATTAAACGCAAGGGCAAGATCATGGTCATCTGTGAGAATCCCAAGCACAAGCAGCGTCAGGGCTGAGCCCGTGACACAAACCTATTAATGGAGGTGCAACTGACATATGGCACGTATATCCGGCGTCGACCTGCCGAGAGATAAGAGAATTGAGATCGCTCTCACTTATATTTTCGGTATCGGCCGCAAAACAGCCAGCGATATTATCAAAGCAACCGGCGTCAATCCCGACATCAGAGTGAAGGATTTGACCGAAGACGACGTTTCGAAGCTTCGTGAGTATATCGACCACAACGTGAAAGTGGAAGGCGATCTCAGAAGAGAAACGGCGTATGATATCAAGCGACTGATCGAAATCGGCTGCTATCGCGGCGTCCGCCACAGAAAGGGCCTGCCCGTAAGAGGCCAGCGCTCCAAGACGAACGCGCGTACCCGCAAGGGTCCGAAGAAGACCATCGCGAACAAGAAGAAGTAAGGAGGGGTGCAGAAAATGGCTACCAAAGGAACCGCTAAAAAAGGCGTCACGCGCAAACGCCGTGAACGCAAAAATATCGAACGTGGTGCAGTTCATATTCAGTCCACCTTCAACAACACGATCGTAACGATCTCCGATACGCAGGGCAACACGGTTTCGTGGGCGTCCGCCGGCGAGATGGGCTTCAGAGGCTCCAGAAAGTCCACACCCTTTGCCGCGCAGACCGCCGCAGAGACTGCCGCCAAGCTCGCCATGGAGCACGGCATGAAGACCGTTGAGGTGTTCGTCAAGGGCCCCGGGCAGGGAAGAGAAGCCGCAATCCGCGCGCTGCAGACCGCCGGCCTTGAAGTGACGCTCATCAAGGACGTGACGCCCATTCCTCACAACGGCTGCCGTCCTCCCAAGAGAAGACGCGTATAATTTTTGCAAGGAGGAAAATGTTTTATGGCTAAAAATTCTCAGCCGATCGCAAAACGCTGCAAGGCTCTTAACGTTTCTCCCGCCGCCATGGGGTATTCCAAGAAGAATACGACCCGGAACCCCAAGGGCAACATGAGAAGAAAGCAGTCTGAGTACGGTCTTCAGCTGAACGAGAAGCAGAAGGTAAAATTCGTATACGGCATTCTTGAGAAGCAGTTCAGCTCCTACTATGAGAGAGCCGAAAAGATGCCCGGCAAGGCCGGTGAAAATCTGCTCATCCTGTGTGAGCGCCGTCTGGACAACGTGGTGTACCGTCTGGGCTTTGCGCAGACCCGCCGTCAGGCCCGTCAGCTTGTGTCCCACGCGCACTTCACGGTCGACGGCCGCAAGGTGAACATCCCCTCTTATCAGGTGAAGCCCGGCCAGGTGATCGCTGTCCGTCAGAAGAGCCGTTCATCCGCGCTGTTTTCCAGGCTGACCGGTGAGGACGCCGTCTTTGTGACCGTCCCCGAGTGGCTGGAGCTGGATCGCAACGAGCTGAAGGGCACGGTCGTCAAGATGCCCGAACGCACGGATATCGACTTCCCCGTAGAGGAACACCTCATCGTTGAGCATTATTCCAGATAATCAGGCTCAGGGTGAGATATTTCAATGCGCAGACAGTACGTCTGTAATCATAAGGAGGGTTTTGAATGATAGGTATCGAGAAGCCCAGCATTACTGCTGCCGATTTGAACGAGACCGGTGCCTACGGAAAATTCGTATTGGAGCCTCTTGAGAGAGGCTACGGCACTACCATCGGCAACAGTCTGCGCCGCGTTCTTTTATCTTCTTTAAGAGGTTACGCGATCACTTCCGTCAAGATCGACGGCGTCCTTCATGAGTTCACCACGATTGAAGGCGTAAAGGAAGACGTGTCGGAAATCGTTCTGAATCTGAAGGGTGTGATCCTGAAGATCCACAGCAATACGCAGGAAACGATGTATATCGATGTGAACAACGTCACGGAGATCACCGCCGGTGATATCCAGGGGGGCTCGAACGTGGAGATCCTGAACCCCGAGTGGCACATCGCGACGCTGACCCCCGAAGCGCACGTCCGCATGGAGCTCACAGCGGACGTCGGCAGAGGCTACGTCTCCGCCGAGCGTAACAAGGCACAGATGAATCCGCCGATCGGCGTGATCGCAATCGATTCTATCTATACGCCCGTAAGTAAGGTAAACTACACAGTGGAGAACACGCGTGTCGGCGACATCACCGACTACGACAAGCTCACACTGGAGGTTTGGACAAACGGGACGCTGTCCGCCAAGGACGCTGTTTCGTTGGCTGCCAAGATCCTCAACGAACACCTCAATCTCTTTGTCGATCTGTCTGAAGAGACGGGCGGCGTGGAGATCATGGTCGTAAAAGATAACGATTCCAACAAGCAGACCCTGGAGATGACCGTTGAGGAGCTTGACCTTTCGGTTCGTTCGTTCAACTGTCTGAAGAGAGCGAACATTCACAAGGTTGGCGACTTGATCGAACGCAGCGAGGATGAGATGATGAAAGTCAGAAACCTCGGCAAGAAGTCTCTGGACGAAGTGATCCAGAAGCTGGCGCAGTTTGGTCTGTCCCTTCGCAAGGAGGACGAATAAGCCTCCCGCAATTTCACCGATTTACGGTATTAAGGAGTGATTTTAGATGCCCGGAACAAGAAAGCTCGGTCGTCCGACCGATCACCGTACCGCGATGCTCAGAGGTATGGTTACATTTCTTCTGAAAAACGGCAAGATCGAAACCACCGTTACAAGAGCTAAGGAAGTGCGCGCGATCACCGAAAAGATGATCACGCTGGCTAAGGTCGATTCCCTTCACAATAAGAGACAGGCGCTTGCCTATATCACCGAAGAGGACGTTGTGAAGAAGCTCTTCAGCGAGATCGCACCCAAATACAAGGATGTGAACGGCGGTTACTGCCGCATCATCAAGACAGGTCCCCGCCGCGGCGACGCTGCCGAGATGTGCATCATTGAGCTTGTCTGAGCGACAGGCGAAAAAAACGGTAAGCGCCGTATATATTTACGGTAAGCACCGTTTTCAGAAAACGAACAAACGCCTCGTGTGAAAACACGGGGCATTTGTCCGTTTTAAATGGTTTTTTGAAAATATCGGGCTGTTTTTGTGAGATATACGGCGCCGTCCGGCTGTTATATATCGAGGTAAAACAGCAAAATCTGTGAGAGATCTTTCTCTGCATATATCGCGGGGGAAGGCTTAAATCTGTGCGCGGCGTTTCTCTGCATGTATCGCGGCGGAGCGCTTAAATCTGTGCGCGGCGTTTCTCTGCATGTATCGCGGCGGAGCGCTTAAATCTGTGCGCGGCGTTTTTCAGCATATATTGCAGCCAAACGCTTAAGGCAACACCGCACAATTCGTGGCGCACGCCTTGCTTGATCTTTATTCCGTCATCCTGCACAGATTTTCCTTGCCAACCGCCAGGTTGACGGCGTCAAATCTGTACAATCTGACGAAAAAATCTACTGCGCAATCCGCACACCGGAATTATGCGGTGTTGC
>JAFRNP010000085.1 GCA_017430145.1 Clostridia bacterium | reverse complement strand
TTTTTTAATATCCCGGTCAAGCGCTTCAAGATAGAAATTTATTTGCCCGATATGTTCCGGTTTGAATTTGCCGATCTTCAATTCAATAGGGACCAGACAGGAAAGCGTACGGTTATAAAACAGCAAATCAATATAAAAATCACGTTCCTCTTTCGTTTTTGCCTTTGAAAGAATGAGTAGATGGTTCGTCCAACTGATTTGTGTCAGCACTGCTGACACAAATTCATCGTCCGCATAGGTTTCATAAAACTGTTTCATCCGATAAAGACCGCGGCGATTGAAGCCTTTTATTGAAGGGACCGTGTTTGAAACATAATTTGCAACCTCATCTATTACTTTATCTCCAAAAGAAGAATTTGCACATAACCCGGAAAGATATCGACCGACTTCCCAGTACATTCTGATCAATTCCGCATTGACCGCTTTCAAAGCCTGTCCTCTTGCGTTTTCAATAATAGAAACGACTGTACTGAAATCATTATCATTCGCCATTAAATCTTTTGACATTCAACCGCCTCCATTGCATATCCGATATGTACCGGTGTGTGCATATGATGAATTGAGTATAGCATAGTATTCCTGTTATTTCAAGGCATTAATGATGTACAGACAGAAAGTCATGATGTACAGACAGAAAAGTCAGTCAATCAGGGGATCTCCACTACTCCGGATTGACTACTGATTAACCAAATCCGCGTTCTATGATCAAGGACGAAGCCCTTCCGATTTTTTTTCATTTCTCTTTTATCTATTATCATTATTTATAGCGGGCCGCCCGAATAAACCGGGCGGCCCGCTCGATTATTATTCCCCGTCCCCCGTCAGGCCGAGCAGCTCCAGCGGGTCCGTCAGCACGCCGTCGCGGCGGATCTCCAGATGCACGTGGGCGTCTTCGTTCTTTTCCAGCGGCAGCTCCCCCACCGTGCCTATCACGTCGCCCGCTTTGACTGCGGTCCCGTTTTTGACAAGCCCCGTCTCCCCGAGGCCGGAAACGGCGGAGACCACGCCGCCCTCATGGGCGATCGTCACCGTGATCCCGTACAGTACGTCCTGTTTGACGTCGATCACCGTCCCGTCAGAAACCGCCGAAACCGGGCTGCCGGGTTCTCCTTTGAAATCCACGCCGTTGTGCGTCCGGTAATCGCCCATCGTATCGGAGTACACCGGCACGCCGCGGCTGTAATCCGTCCCCATGCCGCCCGGCGTCGGCGGGCAGAACACAGGGGTATACGCCGCCGTCGCCGGTTCTGTCGGCGCCGTTTCAGGCACGGTTGGCGTCACGCTGTCAAAAACCGCCTCGGTCACGCCGGTCGCCTGCTGTGTGCGGGGCGCAGCCGTCGGCAGCTGCAGCGGTTCCTGCGGCGCCTCGGTCCCACTGTAATACATGTAGGTCTGCGATACGCCGGTAAAGCTGAGGCTGTTCTTCAATAGTTTTTTCGTTTCAAGCGTCTGATAAGCGATGCTGCCCGCCACCAGCAGGCATGCAGCAACAGCCATATACAGCGCGCGGCCCGAAAGCAGTTTTTTAAGATCCCTTTTGTTCGGTTCGTTCATCATGATCCCTCCTGAAACAAGTCTGCCCGCTGCGCTTCGGAATATGCACATGGCCGTGCTTTTTTCGTTCCTGAAAAACGGAATACCAACCGATTTTCGAAAATAATATACAAATACTCTTGTATTTTTTTGTGCGCATGTTATAATAATAATGTTTATTTCAGCTTCAGCCGGATCGGCTGCGGGAGGTCGCAACTATGAAGCAGATCAAATTTACGGAAACCGTTTTAAGGGACGCGAACCAGTCCCTGATCGCGACGCGGATGCCCTTTGACGAGTTCGCGGGGATCCTTTCCACACTCAACAAGGCGGGGTACGCGTCCCTGGAATGCTGGGGCGGCGCGACCTTTGACGCGTGTCTCAGGTACCTGCACGAGGACCCTTGGGAGCGGCTCAGAAAAATCAACGCCGTGTGCCGCGACACGAAGCTGCAGATGCTGCTGCGCGGGCAGAACCTGCTGGGATACAAGCATTATCCGGACGACGTGGTCCGTCTGTTTGTTAAAAAGTGCGTTGAAAACGGCATCGACGTGATCCGCGTGTTCGACGCGCTCAACGACGTGCGCAACACGGAGACCGCCATCCGGGCGGCTTTGGACGCAGGCGCCGAGGTACAGGGCGCGATCTGCTACACGATCAGCCCCATCCATGACCTTGACAGCTTTGTAAAAACCGCAAAAGAATACGCCGCCCTCGGCGTGCAGTCGGTCTGCATCAAGGATATGGCGGGCATCATGACCCCAAAAGCTGCCTTTGAGACCGTAAAGGCGATCCGGGAGGCCGTGGACCTGCCGGTGGTGCTGCATACCCACTCCACCACAGGGCTTGGCTTTATGACGCTGCTCAAAGCCGTGGAGGCGGGCTGTACGCAGATCGATACCGCGATCTCCTGTTTCTCGGGCGGGACTTCCCAGCCTGCCACCGAGACCATGGACTACGTCCTTCGGGAGTACGGCTATGATACGGGCCTTGACCAGAAACTTCTGATGAAGATCAACCGGTATTTCAAATCCTACCGCGAGCAGTGCCTGAAGGACGGGCTGTTAAACCCGGTCGTCATGGGAACCGCCACCGACGCGCTGATCTACCAGATCCCGGGCGGCATGCTCTCGAACCTGGTGGCGCAGCTGACGGCGCAGGGCGCGCTGGACCGTCTGGACGACGTGCTCAAAGAGGTCCCCCGCGTACGCAAAGACCTGGGGTACCCGCCGCTGGTCACGCCCATGAGCCAGATGGTGGGCGTACAGGCGACCTCCAACGTATTAAACGGCCGCTACGACCTGATCTCCACGGAGATCAAGAACTACGTGCGCGGAGAATACGGCAGGGCCCCCGGCAAGGTCAGCGACGAGCTGAAAAAGCTGGTACTGGACGAAGAAAAGCCCATCGAATGCCGTTACGCGGACCTGCTGGAGCCGCAGGTGGAGAAGGCAAGGCAGGAGATCGGGCCGCTTGCAGAGAGCGACGAGGACGTGCTTTCGTATATCGCCTTCCCGACGCTGGCGGAGAACTACTTCAAGGAACGCGCCGCCCGCAGAAAGCGCACCTACAGGTATACGATCAAGGCGATCGGGGAGGAAGTGTGATGGCTGTATTGGGCGTTTTTGAAGATATCTACGGCGTCGGCGCCGAAATGACGCCGGGCCGCGCGCTGCTTATTTCCCTTGTGGGGTTCCTTCTGGTGTTTCTGATCCTCGGTTTTCTCGCGCTGTTTATAAAGGCCCTCGGCAAGGGCTTTGACGCCGCCGGCAAAAAACAGAAAAAAGCGCCGGAGCCGGTACCCGAAGTCCCCGTGCCCGCGCCGGCTGCCCCCGTCGGCAAGCCGCTGCCGCCCACCATGTCCGCCGGGACGCTGGTGCTGGAGGACGTGAGCGAGGAGGAGGCCGCCATTATTATGGCGATCACAAGCGAACAGACCGGGATCCCGCTCAACCGTCTGGAATTCCATTCCATCAAGCGCTTAAAGGAGGGGCAGAAATGAAATATATCGTCACCCTGAACAACAAACAGTACGAGGTGGAGGTCACCGAGAGCGACGCCGTGATCACCGCCGTGACGGACGCGGCCGGCGCGCCTGCCGTCGTCGCGGCCGCCCCCGCAGCTGCGAACGCAGCCGTGGGCGGGCAGCCCGTGAAGGCGCCCATGCCCGGGAACATCCTGCAGGTAAAAGTCAGCGTCGGACAGAAGGTCAAGGCGGGCGACGTGCTGTTTATTCTGGAAGCCATGAAAATGGAGAACGAGATCGCCGCCCCCGTAGGCGGCACGGTGAAACAGATCCTGGTCGAAAAGGGCGCGGTGGTGGACACCGGCGCCGTGCTCGCCGTTCTGTAACGGAGGGGACCGATGGATCTGATACTCAAAGTGTTGAGCGGGCTGTGGGAGAGCTCCGGCTTTGCGGCGCTGTCGTGGCAAAACGGCGTGATGCTGCTGGTGGCGTTTTTCTTCCTTTTTCTCGCGATCCGGAAAAAATTTGAGCCGCTGCTGCTGGTGCCCATCGCCTTCGGCATCCTGCTTGCGAACCTGCCGGGCGCGGACGTGATGGCGGACGTGACCGGCGGGGAGCTGGGCGCCATCGGGCAGGAGGCGATCGAAGGCGCGCACTGGTACGAATCGGGCGTGCTGCGCATCTTGTACGTAGGCGTAAAGTCCAGCATTTTCCCGTGTCTCATCTTCATGGGGGTGGGCGCCATGACCGACTTCGGGCCCATGCTCTCAAACCCCGTGTCGCTGATTCTGGGCGCGGCGGCGCAGCTGGGTATTTATATCGCGTTCCTTATCGCGATCCTGCTGGGTTTTGCGCCCAACGAAGCCGCCGCCATCGCCATCATCGGCGGCGCGGACGGCCCCACGGCGATCTTCCTCGCGGCAAAGCTCGCTTCTCACCTGCTGGCGCCGATCGCCCTGGCGGCGTACTCATACATGGCGCTGATCCCGATTATCCAGCCGCCGATCATGAAGCTGCTGACCACCGAAAAGGAGCGGCAGGTGGAAATGAAACAGCTGCGCACCGTGACAAAGACGGAGAAGATCATCTTCCCGGTGGTCGTGCTGGTGCTGGTGGCGCTGATCCTGCCCTCCGTGGTGCCGCTGCTGGGCATGCTGATGCTGGGGAACCTGTTCAAGGAGTGCGGCGTGGTGGACCGCCTGTCGGAGACCGCGCAGAACGCGCTGATGAACACCGTCACCATCATGCTGGGGCTGTGCGTGGGCGCCACCGCCAACGGCGCGGAGTTTTTGCAGCTCAGGACCATCAAGATCGTGGTACTGGGGCTCACCGCCTTCATCTTTTCCACCGCAGGGGGCGTGTTGATCGGCAAGATCCTGTATCTGGTCACCGGCGGCAAAATCAACCCCCTGATCGGCGCGGCGGGCGTCTCCGCCGTCCCCATGGCGGCGCGCGTCGCCCAGAACGAGGGCCGCAAATATAACCCCGCAAACTTTTTGCTGATGCACGCCATGGGCCCGAACGTGGCGGGCGTGATCGGCTCCGCAGTGGCGGCGGGCTTTCTGCTGGTGATGTTCAAATAATATCAGTCCGGATCCCAGACTGCACCGCAGGCATTTCAAAAGGCCGCGTTTCCTTTCGGAAACGCAGCCTTTTTTCGTTGGGTTCGTATTGATTTACTTCACAGTCAGCGTCACGTCGCGGCTGTACGCTTTATTTCCGCCGGCGTCGGTGACCACGCACTGGTACTGCCGTCCGTTCGTGGCAGCGGTGGCGGAAGCCTTGATGGTATCCGTGTTGTAACCGGTCCAGGTACAGTTGATCCAGGCGGAATCCTTATTGTTGCGGAACCGCCACTGGTACGTAAGGCCTACGCCTGTCGCCTTCACGGTGAAAGTCGCGGTGGTGCCCGGCGCAGCGGTGACGGCGGCCGGGTGCTGCGTAATGGAGACGGCCTTGACCGTAAGGGTCACGTCTCTGGAATAGGCCTTGTTCCCGCCGGCGTCGGTGACCACACACTGGTACTGTCTGCCGTTTGTGGCGGCAGTGGCGGAAGCCTTGATGGTATCCGTATTGTAACCGGTCCAGTTGCAGTTGATCCAGGCGGAATCCTTATTGTTGCGGAACCTCCACTGGTACGTAAGACCCGCGCCTGCGGCTTTCACGGAGAAGGTCGCCGTGGTGCCCGGCGCGGCGGTGACGGCGGCCGGGTGCTGCGTAATGGAGACGGCCTTGACCGTAAGGGTCACGTCTCTGGAATAGGCCTTGTTGCCGCCGGCATCGGTGACCACGCACTGATACTTATAACCGTCTATGGCCGCGGTGGCAGGCACTTTTAACGTGGGCGCATTGTAACCCTCGGTCGCCTCGGTCAGATAGGTCCAGCTTGCAGAGCTGTTCGGGCGCGTCCGCCACGCGTAGGTAACGCCTACGCCTGCGGCCTTTACGGTAAACGTCGCGGCAGCGCCCGGCGCGGCGGTGACGGATATCGGGTGAGAGGTGATCGAAAGCTGACCGTCAATCACAAAGGTTTCACTCTCACTGACAATCGTCCCAACGCCTTCAATTTCCGCATAGAAGGAATACACATACTGACCGGGCTCCAGATTTCTGACGGTAATAACCCGGCTGATCAGCGAATCCGTGGAGCCGGCAATGGAGGTGCTGTTGTTTTCAAACATCTCTTCGGTATCCAGATTCCGAAGAACGCAGCCAAACGAGTTGACCGGGAAGGCTTTCGGATTGCGCAGGCGCATGCAGAGCTTTGAATAATCCTCGCCGATTTCGTACTGCGAAACGTTTGTAACGGCCTCGACAACGGGAACGTCGGATTCCGGAATGACGTCAATTTCCATTTCCGCGGTTGCACTCGGATTTGCGTTGCGCTTAAACGCCTTTGCCTTGAGCATGGTACTTTTTGTGAGAACAACCGGTTCATCCGAAAATACCGGGTCCGTTTCGTTGGGTTCGCTGCCGTCAAGCGTGTAATGAATAACCGCGTCGGCGGTGGCGGTTTCAAGCGCAAAACCGGCCTGACCGATGTTGACGTCTTCATCGCAAACCACAACGGGCGTTTCAGCCGTTTCCGCATAGACAAGGACCGGTGATATGGCAACATCCGTTTGGACGTCCTGCCAGTCGGCGCCTTCGTCCCACATTAAGAATTCCAGTTCTTCCCATTGCCATTCGCCGGGATCCATTTCCTCCGGCTTGCATTCCGGAAGCTCCGCGTTGGAACCAAACGGAACTTCCGTCTCAATAAATACGGAACCATCCGGTTTCAGGAAGGTGACCGTTTCCATTTCGTCTTCGTACAGCGCTTCGATTACTTCTGTGCGGTAGACGCGCGCATCCGGCGAAAGGCTCCAGCCGATAAACGTTTTGCCCACTGCGGCGCGTGCCGGCGGGAAATTGATTTCCGAACCGTAAACGGCGTTTGTATCTATTCTGACAATTTCGCTGTTAGCCCAGTCCACAAACACCAGCGTATAGGTTATTGGCTGCGTCAGCGCGGTGATTTCCACCGATCTTGTAATATTGGTGAAGGTTCTGTTCCAGCGGATCTCGTGACCCTCCGGCGCCTCCAGATACGGTTCTTCGGCGGCGTCGCCTTCGTAAACCTGCTGCGTACTCAAAATGGTGCCGTCGTAGCTTTTAAAGGTTACATCGTAAACGGGTCTGGGCGCTTCAATCCGTTCCACGTTATTCAGCAGCCTGTTTGCCGTAGAAAGACCAAAGGCAACAATGTAATCGCCCGTTGCCACACTGATCTCCTCTTTGGGGATAAAGGAAAACGAATAGGTATTGTTTTCGCCAATCACAATTTGCGAAACATATTCCATCTGCTCCTCTGTCGGGTCAACGTTTCGTTCCTTGTACACCATAACGGTGGCAAGCTTGCCCGCGTAGTTTTCCTCTGTATTTGTAAAGGCGCCGGAAACGGTAAAGGCTTCTCCGGTCTGAGCAGGCTCTGTACCGATATCGGTTGTGGAAGTCGCGTTGGTTCCGACCAGCAGGTCACGGTAACGGTATACCGTTCTGGTTTGCACCTGCTTGTTATCGGACGCAATTGCAACGGCGTCGCTGTAATCCGACCATTCGCCCCACTTCCAGTAGGTATAGGTCGTTGTTTTTGTTCTGGTTCTGTACCGGTACTGCGTTTTTGTGCCGCCGTAATAATAGCTGCCGCAGTTTTTCTCGCACTTTTTCTCGCCGTCCGCAATGCTCAGGCCCGTTGTGGAGGTTCTGTCTATTTTCAGCTTGGTGGTGCTGTACAGCGTATGCGGCCCGTATTTGCCGTAGGTGTAGCCGGTACTCGGCGCAAAGTTGCCATTGCCGTCGCAATAATGATAGTAATAATATACCGTTCTCGTTTCAACGTCTTTCGTATCGGTTTTCGTCTGGCTTGTCAGGCTCCAGCCACTCCAGCTCCCCCAGCTGCCGTAAGAAACAGAGGATCCGTCCTGCGTCCAGCCGGAAAGCGAGGCGTCCGTACTGGACGTCGTCTGTTTGTCGCGATAAGAATACTGGACCTTTGTTTCCACTTCTTTCGTATCGCTTTCATTCACGGCGGCCGTTTGCCAATCCGTCCAATCGCTCCAATAGGTGTATTCGGCGGATTCCTCTTTTGTCACGACCGCAGACACAACCTCGGAATAGGCGCCGCCGGTCCGGTTCTCGTTATCCTTGTCATTTGCAACCAGATATACCTGCGCAAGCTTGCCGACCTCTTTGCAGACAATGTTTACATTCAGCGCGACATTCAGCGCGTTAGCGGGAATGGAAACATCTGTAATTTCCGTTGCAAGCAGCTTGCCGTAAGAGGTTTTGATAACCGAAATCATTTTTGCGTCCACATTGGCCGCGGTACCGTTGGTAACCTGCGCGGAAATTACATAGCCTGTGGAATCGGTTTTTCTTTCCGCTTTGACAATGGAGACCGCCAGCGGAACGTCGGGATTTACCCATACAAACGACGGCTCAAAAACCGCGTCGCCGTTTGCGCATTCAAAGCTGCTGCCCTGCCCCGATTTTTTTACCCAGGCGGAAAACCGATAGCCCGTATCGGCGCCAACCGCAGGAATCAGATCCTCGGGGAAGGCTTCGCCAAAATTGACATTCCGACTGATCAGTTCGGTCCCGTCGTTGTCAACAAAGGCAATACGGTATTGCTCGGGAATATACTCTGCCACAACAACCGTATCTTCTCTGACATTATAATAATTTCCGTTCCAGCCTGTAAAGGTATACCCGTACTTCGTCGGCGCAACGGGAGCTGTCGCATTTTCACCGTACTTTACACTTTGTTCAGAGAGAATGCTCCCGTCATCGTTTTCAAAGGTTACAAGCACATTGTCGTGCACAACAACGGTCAGCGCATTGCTCGCCGGGCCGGTACCAAACGCATTGTTTGCCTTTGCCGTAACGGTATAGGATTCGGCGGCGGAAAGCGTAAGGGCGGCAAGCGTTCCGGTGGAGGTGACCACCTGTTCCATACCGGCGCTGTCTTTTACAAACACATCATAATTCAAGGTGTTGCCGACTTCGTCCCATTCAACCTCCAGCGCGTCGCCAATACCGATGTCCACCGCAGACCGCAAACGGATAACGGGGGCGGCGGGCGGGACCGGCTGGAAGGACTGCGAAGCAACGTCGCTGTTGGCCATACCCGGTTTTACGGCAATCGCCTTCACATTTGAAACGTCCGCAAGCATAATATTTCCGATATACTTTGTGCTTGAGGTTGTGGGCGCGGAGCCGTCGGTGGTGTAATAAACCGTTGCGCCGGCGGTTGCCGTTGATATTTTTACGTTATAGCCGGTTGCCGTAAGCGACGACGAAAATACGGGCGCGATGACCTTATCAACGGTTAATTTGCGTTCCAGTGTTTTGCTTGCTGACATCCCCGACTTTGCGGCGTAGGCCTTTATTGTTTTTGTTGAAGTCAGGGTGAACGGGCCGGTATACTTTGTACCGGATTTAACCGGGTCGGCGCCGTTTGTTGTATAATAGATCACAGCGCCGCCGGTTGCGCAGGTCAGCGTTACAATTGTGCCGCCGTAAACGGCTTCGGTTGACAGACCGACGTCTTTAACATAGTTCAGGGAATAGATATAGTTCACACCCGAAGAATATCTGTCTTTGGGGTTGTTGTTGAATTTATCCCAAATGCTGCTTTCTTTTGCCAGTGAAAAATGCAGATGTGCGCCGTAGGCATTTCCATACGCACCGGATTTACCTATGATTTCCCCCTGCGTAACCTTCTGACCATTTTTCACACTGACAGTTGACATATGCGCATACTCCGAAAAGGTGCCGTCACTGTGCTTGATGATCACGCCGCGGCCATAGCCGTAGTTACACATGCCACTGTAGTAGTTTTGGGTATTCGGACTACATTTTTTTAACTGCTGGCAGGTTTTTCCGTTTTCGTGCGACCAGTTGTTGCAGCCGGTAAACACCTTATATACCGTACCGCTTTTTGACGCCACAATATTCATGTTGTTTCCCGGGATATCAATACCCGTGTGACTGGATGAATAGTTCCTGCCGGATGTAATGGACGTTGTACTCGGAACCGGCCAAAGCCATTCTTCATTGCTTGCCGCTTCAACAGGAATCATGCTCACGGGCACAATACTCACCATCATGAGTACGGTCAAGAACACCGCAAGGCTTCGTTTTAGATACTTCATGTGTGATTATTCCTCCATTTTTTCATTTTCTTTATTCTATACTCCAAAATCTTTGTTTTCAATAGCGCGGGCCTGTACCGGTCGTTTTTCGGAATTAAAGGTAAAAAAAACCGCCTCTGAGGGGCGGAAATATACAAAAAAGTTTCTGTTTAAGGGATAAAACCGGCGGCGAAAAAACCACCGTAACCGGTCCCAAGGACAGAACCCCCGGAGAGATCAACCGGCGGGCTGCAGGCGGACCGTGGCGCAAAAAGTGTTTTCCGTCGTTTCCAGCGTCAGCGCGCCGTTATACTTGCGCGCCGTTTTCCTGACGTTTTTGAGCCCGTAGCCATGGTTCTTTTTATCTGCCTTTGCGGTTTGGGGAAGCGCACCGTCTTTGACTGCAGGGACCGCGCCGAAAACGCTGTTGGTCACGCTCAACAAAAAGGACCCCTTTCCGCAAACCGCTTCCACCTCTACGGCTCTTTCTCCCTCAAGCGCCTCGCACGCCTCGATCGCGTTGTCGAGCAGGTTTGCAAGGATCGTGCACAGGTCCTCGTCCCGGATCCCTTTTTCCGGGATATGCCCCTCAAACCGGGTACGGATCCCCTGCCTGTCAGCGTACGCAAACTTATAGTTCAAAACCGCGTCTGCGGCGAAATTGCCGGTGGAGACCCGGCGCATCCCCTCTGCCGAAAGCGTCGCCACGCCGTCCAGATAACTTTTTGCCCCCTTCAGGTCACCGTTTTCCAGATAGGCGTCGATAACAATCAGATGGTTTTTGTAATCGTGCCGAAACGCCCGAAGCGCCTCGTCGGAATGGATCAGCGTCTCCGCATATTCCTTTTGTACCGAAAGCTGCCTGAGGATCTCCGTCTGCTGCTGCGCAAACGACAGGATCTTGCCGATCAGAAACAGCAGTCCCGCTATGACCGAGACCACCGACACGGCGGAGAACACGCGGTACCAGGCTTCGGCAGCGCCGAAGGTACGGTAATAGCCGGTAAACTCAAAAAAGAGGAGTACCGCCCAGATCCATTTCGGGACCGACCGGAACGCTCCCTGCAGCAGCGTCAGATTCCTTTTCCGCGCCGCAACGTACAAAAAGAAGGCGAACACCGCAAACAGCGCGGCAAAGAAGGCGGCGTCAAATATGAGGGCGTCTTCCCCGATCGGAGAGACCTGAGAATACAGCGTTTCGGCGGTAAAGCTGAAAACCAGCGCCGCTGCCGCTACAGCCACGGTTTTTGAAAGCGGGCGTTCGAAAAAAGAGAGGGCAGCCGCGCAGCACAAAACAAAGGACGCCGCGTCCGTCAGCCCGCGCAGGTCCGTCTTATCAAAATCTGCAAAAAGCAGCGCGGCGGCGTTACAGGCAAGCAGCAAAAAAAGGCCGCCGGTCAGAATACGGCGCGCCTTTTCGGGATACGCAAAAACAAACCGTCCGCAGAAATACAGACAGACTGAAAGCAGGGTATCCTTCAGAAAATACAGAACAACAGATAATACGGGTATCATTTTCAGACCTGCCGAGTCCCTGCCGGCGGATCGCCTGCCGCCGGATCAAAGGGCTTTTTTCAGATAGTTGTTATACACCCGGTGAAAGGCTTTCATGTTGCGGCGGGACAGCTCCACCTGCTCGCCGACGGTAAGCGTGATTTTTCCCGCTTCGATCTTTTCGATATAGCTGAGATTGACAAGAAAGCTTTTGTGCGTGCGGAAAAACCGGGGGCTGCGGATGATCTCCGCAAACTCCGCAAGGGGGCGTGTGGAATCGTAGTATAGGCAATCCGTCTGTCCGCTGCCGACGAACCGCACGATGGAATGCTTGCCGTTGGATTCGATATATACGATATCGGAAAGGTTCAGAAAACGGTTTTGTTCCTTTGTGGGGATCCCGATCACCGTATCCCTGTCGTAATACCGCATAAAGCTGTCCAGCGTTTTGTTGAGGACCTCGTCGTCAATGGGCTTCAGAAGATACCGGAACGTGCCGACCTCGAAACTCTCAAACACATATTCCCTGTACGCGGAAACAAAAACGATCATGGGGGGATCTGCTTTTTCATTCAGGCGGCGCGCCACATCCAGACCGTTGCCGTCCGGCAAACGGCAATCCAAAAAAACCAGGTCAAATCCATATGCATAACCGAGCAGCGTCCCGCCGTCGGCAAAAATCTGTACGTCGCACGGATATCCCTGTTCAGAAAAGAACGCACGTGTTTTCTGCGCCAGCTTTTGGGCTACCGGCAGATCATCTTCACAAATTCCGATCCTCATTCCCCGACCTCTTTTCCGATTATACCATACTGTTTTCACAAAGAAAACCAATTATTAAAAAAATATACCATCTTTTTATATGCTTTTCAACCACATTTTGCATTAACGGTTACTTTTCGGAATTATCGGTATCCGTTTTTGCAAAAAACGCCGGTAATTCCTTGAAACCTGCCGAACGATATGATAAGATGATAAACGGAGGCGATAAAAATGAAAAAATGGTGTCTGCCGGTCCTGTGTTTCTCTGTGCTTCTGGCGATCTTTACGATCACGGCCGCCGCAGAAACAGAAGGTATTTTTACGTATTCGGTTATCGACGGCAATGCAGCGGTCACAAAGGTGGATTACACCGGGCTGACCGAAGTCACGGTCCCCGAGACGCTGGGCGGCTGCCCGGTGACAACGCTGGGACCTTTTGCTTTTCAGGATAACGACGATCTGCCGGATGGCGAGGTGGACAACGTCTATCTTCCGAAAACCGTGACCGCGATCGACGAGAATGCCTTTGTTCTCTCCGATATAAAGCATATTTATGTGGATGAAGAGAATCCGGCCTTTACCTCCGATGAAAACGGCGTCGTTTTTTCAAAGGATATGACGACGCTTGTCCGGATGGGCTGTACATTTGCGCCGGGGACCTTTACCGTGCCGGAAACGGTCACGGCGATCCGCGATAGGGCGTTTGAGGACTGTGTGGAACTGGAACGCATTGTTTTTCCCGACGGGCTGAAGTCGATCGGGGATATGGCGTTTTATCAGGCTATCAGCCTGACGGACGTCAGCCTGCCGGCAGGCGTCAGTGTGGGACAAAACGCTTTTGCATTCTGCGAAGCGCTGAAGGAGGTCCGGACAGACGGCGCTGCTGTTATCAAAGGAAGCGCTTTTACGGAGTGCAGCGCCCTTGAAAGGGTCGTTTTGTCGGAAGGGACCGAATACCTGGATATGTACGCTTTTGAAAACGACCAGGCGCTGAAATGCGTGTATCTCCCGAAATCTCTGCAAACGGTAGGGATCGGCGCGTTCGGCAACTGCCTCTCTTTGACCGACGTCTGTTACGCGGGGACCGAAGAGGAATGGGCGGATATCTCCATTGACACAAACGCCTATTACGGCAGCAGGCCCGTTGTGATCGACCGGTGTACGATCCACTGTCGGATCTCGGCGGCAGACGGACTTGCCGCGAACCATACGCTGGAAAACGGCGTGCTCTCGATCTCCGGCAGCGGCGCGCTGACAAACGTATGGCACTACTGGGACGCGGAAAAAGATAACGTGACGGCTTTGACGGTCGGCGACGGGATCGAAGGAATCGGAGAAAATGCCTTTACGGACTTCCCTGCGCTGACGGACGTTATCTGCAGCGGGAGCGTCACCCTTGCAAGCGGCGCATTTTCAAACTGTACGACACTGAAAAATGTCGTTCTGTTCGGCGACAGCACGCTTTCACCGGAGGCATTCCGGAACTGTGAAGAAATCCCGACGGTTTTTTCAGACGGGGAAAGGGCCTTTTCCGGTACGGAGACCGGCGTCAACCACGTGGTGCTGACTTATCAAAACGGCGTGCTGCGCATAAACGGCAGCCTGACGATGAACGCCTATGACTTTTTTGATCTTATCTCTGTTTTTTGCGCGCATTACGGGGAGATCACAAAGGTCCGGGTGGAAAATTTCAGATTTGACGGCATCACCGTTTATTATTTCGACGCTTCGACCGGGAAACGCAGGGCCATCCCCGACGCGCTGGCCGAGGGAGAGATCTACCCGCAGCTGGAAACGGCGGACGCCCCGGAAGCCGTCAGCTTCAACACGCTGGTCGACGGGATCGGAGACGGCTCCGTCACGCATTTTTACCTCGTGATCAACGATGAAGCGCATCCAGATACCGAAATCACAAGAGTTAGCATCGTGGACAGCATCAAAGAGGGATTCCAGCGGATCCTGCGGGCGATCGTCACGCTGCTCAACAAGCTGTTTAACCTGATCAAGAACTTCGGGAAATAAAGCTGCAAACTGAAACGTGCCGGAAAGCGGCAAGAAAACGCTTTCCGGCACATTTTTTATATGCATAATTATTTCTCGATCCGCATGGAGATGTCCATCGCCTTGACCGAGTGGGTCAGGCTGCCCATGGAGATGATGTCCACGCCGCTTTCGGCCTTTTCGCGGATATTGTCGAGCGTGATATTGCCGGAGGCTTCGGTCAGGGCGCGTCCGTCAATATACGCCACCGCCTGTTTCATCTGTTCAACGGTCATATTGTCGAGCATGATGATATCGGCGCCGGCCTCCACGGCCTGCTTCACCTCTTCCATATCGCGGGTCTCCACCTCGATCTTGACCGTGTGGCCGATCTTTTCGCGCAGCGCCGCCACCGTTTTCAAAATGCCGCCGCCGGCGTCGATGTGGTTATCCTTGAGCATGGCGGCGTCGGAGAGGTTGAACCGGTGGTTCTTGCCGCCGCCGCACACCACCGCGTACTTCTGCAGCGCGCGCAGCCCCGGCAGCGTTTTGCGGGTATCCGCGATGCTCGCCCCGGTGCCCGCTACAAGGTCCGCCGCCTGCCGCGTCTGCGTGGCGACGCCCGACATATGCTGCAGTAAATTGAGCGCCGTGCGCTCGCCGTACAAAAGCTCTCGGGTCTTTCCTTCAAACGACGCGATCAGCTCGCCGGGGGCAATGCGGTCGCCGTCTTTTTTAAAGACCTCGGCTGTAAAGCTTTCGTCCAGCATCTGGAACACCCGCAGCGCGACCTCGATCCCGCATAAAACGCCTTCGGCCTTCGCCACGAACTTTGCCTTTGAACGGCTTTCCTCCGGGATCACAAAGGCGGTCGCCTCATCCACGTAGTTGATATCCTCTTTGATGGCTGCCTTTATGATATCGTCGATATAAAACCGGGGAATGATCATCCCTTTATCTCCTTTCGTTTGCTTCTTCCGCTTCTTTTAATACGATGTACGCCACCGTCGCCAGCGACAGCGCCTCCAGATATTCGGTGGTCCAGGAATATTTGCCGCCCTTGAGGCGCTTTAAAATATTGTCTATCTGCTTTAAGCCGAACCGGATGGCGCCGGGGTCCGGCAGCACAAAGTAGGCGCGCTGCATGATGCTGCGGATCTCCGAAACGATCCCGGGCGGCAGCGGCGCGCCGGTATAATCGCAGTCGGCGGGCAGGGGCGACACGTTCGGAAAGCCGTTTGCCATGCAGCGTTTGATATCCTCGGCTGCGCGGCGGGAGAACACCAGCGCCTCCAGCAAAGAGTTGCTGGCGAGCCTGTTTTTGCCGTGCACACCGGTGTTGGCGCACTCGCCGCAGGCGTACAGCCGCGGCACCGTGGTCTTGGAGTCGATATCCACCTCGATCCCACCCATCAGGTAGTGCTGGCAGGGGAAGATCGGGATCAGGTCCTTTGTGATATCCACGCCGTAGCGCATGCAGCCTTCACTGATGGCAGGGAAACGCGCCCGCAGAAAATCCGCGTCTTCGTGCCGGATGTCCAGAAAGAAATCGTTGCTGCCGGTCCGTCGGCTTTCCAGAATGATGGCTTTGGAGACCACGTCCCTGGGCGCAAGCTCCAGCCGGTCGTCGTAGCGGTCCATAAACCGCTCGTGCCGGCAGTTGAGCAGGTACGCGCCCTCGCCGCGCACCGATTCGCTGATCAGGAACTGCTCGCCGTCCTCGGAGTTGAAGGCCGTCGGATGGAACTGGATATAGCTCAGGTTTTTGATGCGCGCGCCCAGCTCCCATGCGATGCGGATGCCGTCGCCGGTGGCGCTTTTCGGGTTGGTGGTATATTTGTACACCCTGCCGATCCCGCCGGTGCAAAGCATGCAGTAGTTGCAGAACACGCTGGTATAAACGCCCCCGTGCAGCAGATCCGCCCGGAAGCCGCTGCGCACCCGCACCAGACGGCACAAAACGGTGTCTTCGGCGTACTCGATATTCTCCCGCGCCTCCACCTGTTTCAGCAGCGCCCGCACCATCTCCGCGCCGGTGCAGTCCTTATAATGGACGATCCGGCGGCGGCAGTGGCCGCCCTCCAGCGTCTTGTCCAGCTCCCCGTCGGCGTTACGGTCAAACTCAGCGCCCAGCTCCATGATCCTGCGCACATCCTCCGGCCCCTCGTGCACCAGCACGTCCACCGCCTCCGGGTCGTTCTCGTGCCTGCCTGCAATAAAGGTATCCTTGGTATGCAGCTCATAGCTGTCGTCCTCCAGCGAGAGGACCGCCGCCACGCCCCCCTGCGCCAGATTGGAGTTGGAGGTGGTTTTGGAATACTTGGAAAGGATCAGCACGTCGGTGCCGCTTTTAAACTGCAGCGCGCCGTACATACCGGCAACGCCCGAACCGACCACGAGCACATCATAAATCTGTTTTTGGATCATTCTTTTTTCCTTTCAGAAACCGGCGGAAAGCTTGTGCACCGTCAAGCAGTTCAGCCCGCCCGTTCTATTCATCTCTGCCGTTTGCCTGCGCCGGGATCGATTCGGCGCGGGAATTGAGTCGGACGACCAGCGTAAACACGCCGTCCTCGCTTTTTGCGAGCATTTCACCGTTATACTTCTTTGCCGTGTTTTCTATGCTTTTCAGCCCGAAGCCGTGGTTCTCCTTATCCGGCTTCGTGGTCAAAAACGTGTTATCTCCCTGCTTTTTCTCATCGCCGGGGGTGGGGTTTGCCACCGAGATCACGCTGAAGGTGCTGTTGCCGTGCGCCTTGACGCGGATGAACCGCTCGTTGGGATCCGGGATCCGGCAGTTTGCCTCGATCGCGTTGTCAAGGGCGTTGGATAAGATCACGCACAGGTCGATGGGCTGTACGTTGTTCTTTTCAAGGTTCACCACGTCAAAGTGCGTGGTGATCTGCTTTTCCTGCGCCTCGTACATTTTATCGTTCAAAATGGCGTCCACCGCCGTGATCCCGGAGATGCGCACGTAATCCGACTCGTCCAGCACCACGCTCAGCTCCCGCAGGTATGCCTGCAGCGCCTCTATATTCTTCTGCTCCGCCAGCATGTTCATGACCAGAATATGGTTTCTGATATCGTGTCGGAAAGCGCGGGTGCGGTTATACTGGGTCTCGAGCCTTTTCACGGAGCGCTCCTGCTGCCGCACAAGGGAGTGCAGCATGTCGGTGCTGCGTTTGAGCTCCAGCTGCTTTTGCAGCGCCGCGAACAGGATGAACACCAAAAGGTTGATCAGCAGCAGCCCGATTGAGGAGACGTAGATATACAGCCGGATGCGCGGGTTGGAGGAATCGTTTTCGATCAGGTACTGGAAGACCGAAAAGGTCAGCAGCGTGATCGCGGGCACGCCGAGCAGCACGACCCAAAGGATAAAGGGCGTTTCGACCTTCTGGAAATGCTTTGCAAACATGCTGACGGCCACCGTGAGCATGATCATGATCACGTTGGCCAGCGCCATGCGGGCGATCTCGGTAAACCCGCCGTTGTCTGCCTGCGGCTGCAGCACGCGCCGCGCCAGAATGGAAAAAAGCAGCGAAGCCAGCGCCTCGGACACCAGGATCAGAACCGAAAACAGCAGGCAGCCGACGATCTTTCGCTTGAGCGCCCCCCGGTAGAGCCCGAAAACAATCAGCAAAAGCGCGACCCCCTCCACGGCGTAGCGCCAGCCGGCGGAAACGGCGTTTTGCTGCAGCATCACGATCAGGACGCCGGAGAGGACGACGAAAGGCACAAAATCAAAACGCTTGTACCGCAGCCGGAAGGTAAAAAACTGATTGAGCAGGATATACGCCAGAATGATCTCAAACACCGATGAGAAAAACCTGGCGGTGTTGAAGAGGATCGATTGGTACTCGTTTGCGATCAGATTCAGCATACCTTATCTCATGGCCCACAAAAAGGCTTCGTTCGTCCCGGCCGCCCGGTGCTTGCTGACAGGCACTACCGCGCCGTTGTCAAGCTCCGCCTCTCCCTGCCGGATGGCGCTGATCTTGCGGGCGTTGACAAGAAAACTCTGGTGGCAGCGGACAAAATCATGCTTTTTCAGTATCTCCTCCACGCCGTCCAGCTTTCCGTAAAACGAATACTCGCGGCCGTTCACGCATTTCAGGATGATCTTTCGCCGGTCGCTCTCAAAATACAGGATATCGCGCACGGGAATGCTCACGCTCTCGCCCCCGCTCTGGAAGGTATAGCGTACCTCGTCCGCCTTGGTCAGCTCCCTGAGGCACTCGCGGAACACACCGGCAAAGCCGGTCTGCAGCTCCGGTTTGAGGATATACCGGAATGCCCGCACCTCATACCCGCGAAACACGTATTCCGCCGACGCGCTGACGAACACGATCATCACGTCCCGGTCGAATTCCCGGATCTTTTTTGCGGCGGTCAGCCCGTCGCAGTCCTTCATGGTGATGTCAAGCAAAAGCAGGTCAAAATCCCGGGCGCCGGCGGCATACCTTTCCCAAAGCGGTCGGCCGTCCGAAAAAACGGTCACGCGCCCGTCGATATCCTCCCGGGCAAAGATGTCCATGATGCTTTTTTTCAGGTATTCGCATACCGCTTTTTCATCGTCGCAGACGGCTACCGATATCATACCGCGGCCGCCTCGCTCTGCGGGGGCTCGCCGTCCTGCTTTTTCTTACGGAAAATGACCAGCTTGCTGGCGACGTAGTTGAATACCACGGTAAATACTGCTGCAAGAACCTTCGCGATCCAGTACGCCGCCGTATTCTCCTGCTTCTTTTCATTGTCGGCGGCACGGTTCCCGGAAGCGGCGTCGGCGGCGTCTTTCCCGGCGGGGATCAGCTCGGAGTCCGCAGGCGCAGCCGCTTCGTCCGTCAAGGTCTGCGTTGCGGCGGCCTGCGAAGCGGTATCCACCTTTGCGGCGGGCTTCAGCACCGGCGCGATCAGCATGAAAACGACGTTGAACAGCAGAAGGTCGAACAGCAGAAGCGAGATGACGCGCGCGCCGAAAAAGCCGCTCATCTCCTTTGCGACCACCTTCGGCTTCCAGGAGCGGCTCTCAAACACAAACAGCTTGTTGGTGACGTAGGCGAACAGGACCGAGATCACCCAGGAGAGCACCTGCACGATGTGTACGCCCCACTTGACGTTGAAGCCGAACACGGTGAATACCGTTTTGTCCACCGCGTTCTCGCCGCCCGCCTTCAGCAGCAGCGCCGAAGAGACGAAGCTGACGACCGTCGTCAGAAAGCCGAACACAAGATAGCTGAGGATCTCGTACTGCAGCAGCTTTTCAAGTCCCGGGATCTTCAAAAACATTTTGAAAAAGCGGATCGAGAAGATCTTTTCATACAGGTTTTCATACCATATTTTCAGCTTCATGCACACCCTCCTTACAGCAGCTCATACATCGAGGCTGCCTCTTCCTTGCGCACGACCTCTTTGACGTCGACGACCCTCGCTTTCAAGAGGTTGGATCCCATCTGGATGGCGATCACGTCCCCCTCTTTGACCTCGTACGACGCCCGGGCGATCTTGCCGTTGACCTCCACGTGCTTTGCGTCGCACAGCTCGTTTGCCACCGTGCGGCGCTTGACAAGCCGGGAGACCTTGAGATATTTATCTAAACGCATTCTTTTTTTACTCCTTTTTTTGATATTTTCATTATACTATTCTTGCAAAAATTTGCAAGGTCTGTTAAAATAAATTTTAACAAATCTATGTTCTTTTTTACGTTAGGAGCATCCCGATGGCAAAACGAAACGGTTCATTCTTTGAAAAATGGGCGCAGATCAAAGACAAACGGCTGCTTGCGGGCACGATCGTGCTGATCATCCTGCTCTCTTTCGCCGCAGGCATGGCGGGTGGGCTGCTGGCGCTGCACTTTCCCGCGGCGCAGAGCGAAGACGCGGCCGCGAACCCGAACTTCCCTACGGACACGGACGATCTCGGCTTTTCGGACGCGGTGGAAGCGGACGATGAAGACGCCGGCGATTCTTCTTCGGCGTTCAGGATCTACGACCGTGCGGCGCACTGCACGGTAGGGATCAGCGCCCCCTTCACGAAAAAGACCGGCGGCCTTTTCAAAAAGAAGACGCAGACCACGGCGTCCGGCACCGGCTTTTTTATCTCTGATACCGGCTACATCGCCACCAGCTACCACGTGATCGAACAGAATATCCTGCAAAACGCCGGCAATATCACCGTGACCACCTGTACCGGGAAGGTCTGCCGTGCCGAAGTTCGCGGCACAGACCCGGCAAAGGACCTGGCGGTGTTGAAGATCGACGGCAGCGTCATGCCCGTCGCCTTCGGCTCCTCCGACGCGCTGCAGGTGGGCGACCCGATCATGGTGGTGGGCAACGCGCTCTCGTTTTTGTCCTATACCTGCACCACGGGCGTCGTCAGCTTCCGCAACCGTACGGTCATATCCCCGACAGGCAGGCGGATGCTGATGTTCCAGACGGACGCCGCCATCAACGAAGGCAACTCCGGTGGGCCCGTGTTCAATGAAAAGGGCGAGGTCGTGGGCATCGCCGCCATGAAATACGCGGACGCGTCCGCCGAAGGGCTCGGCTTTTTCCTGCCGATCGACGAGGTGCTTGACAACCTGAACCAGCTTATGCAGACCGGCAAGGTCGAACGGGCGGGCCTCGGCGTCGAGATCGGAGAGACCCCGTCCGAAGACCCGCAGGGGATCCCCGTCACGGCATTATCGGACGGCAGCGCAGCCGGGAGCGCAGGGATCAAAGCAGGCGACGTGATCACGGAGATCGACGGCGCCGGGGTAAAATCCGTATCGTCCCTTCTTTACCGCCTGCGAGGGAAACATATCGGCGATACGGTACAGGTCACGGTCTCCTCGGGCGGCTCCCTCGCCGTATACGAGGTCACGCTGAAAGCGCTGGAAGAAACGGAAGATTCCGGCACCGTCGTGTGAGAACGTCTGCCGTTTTTCGCGGCGCTTCGTCCGGTTCTGCCGTTTTCAAAAATCAAGTTTTTGCACTGAAATGCATAAACTTTTTATATTTCTGATTTTTTGCAGCAAACTGCAGCCATACAAATGCACGAAAAAGACCCCAAAGGATCATTCCTCTGAGGTCTTTTGCTTTTATGGATGTTTTCCGCTTTTTATCGGCGCGCGCTTCTTATTTCTTCGCGGCGATGGCGGCCTGGGCGGCGCTCAGGCGGGCGATCGGTACGCGGAAGGGCGAGCAGGAGACGTAGTCAAGGCCGATGGCGTTGCAGAACTCGATGGAGGACGGGTCGCCGCCGTGCTCACCGCAGATGCCGCAGTGGAGCGTGGGACGCACTTTCTTGCCCATTTCGACAGCCATCTTCATCAGCTTGCCGACGCCCGTCTGGTCAAGCTTCGCAAACGGATCGTTCTCGAAGATCTTGGTATCGTAGTAGGCGTTGAGGAACTTGCCCGCGTCGTCGCGGCTGAATCCGAACGTCATCTGGGTCAGGTCGTTGGTGCCGAAGCAGAAGAACTCCGCTTCCGTGGCGATCTCGTCCGCGGTCAGAGCGGCGCGCGGGATCTCGATCATGGTGCCGACTTCGTACTTGAGGTCTGCGCCTGCGGCGGCGATCTCGGCGTCGGCGGTCTCGACGACGACCTTCTTAACGAACTTGAGCTCCTTGATGTCGCAGATCAGCGGGATCATGATCTCGGGCTCGACGGTCCAGTCGGGATGCGCTTTCTTGACGTTAATGGCGGCGCGGATGACGGCCTTGGTCTGCATCTTCGCGATCTCGGGATAGGTGACGGCCAGACGGCAGCCGCGGTGGCCCATCATGGGGTTGAACTCATGCAGCGCGTTGATCATGGCCTTGATCTCTTCCACGCTCTTGTTCTTGGCGGCGGCCAGCTTTTCGATGTCGGCTTCCTCGGTGGGAACGAACTCGTGGAGCGGCGGATCCAGGAAACGGATGGTGACCGGGCAGCCTTCCAGCGCTTCATACAGCTGCTCGAAGTCGTTCTGCTGATAGGGCAGGATCTTGTCGAGGGCGGCCTCTCTCTCCTCCACGGTGTCGGAGCAGATCATCTCGCGGAACGCGGCGATACGGTCGGCCTCAAAGAACATGTGCTCGGTACGGCAAAGGCCGATGCCCTCGGCGCCCAGCTCTCTGGCCTTCTTCGCGTCGGCGGGCGTGTCGGCGTTTGTGCGGACCTTCAGGGTGCGGTACTTGTCCGCCCATGCCATGATGCGGCCGAACTCGCCGGCGATCTCGGCGTCCTTGGTGGCGATAACGCCTTCATAGATCTTACCGGTGGTGCCGTCGATGGAGATGAAATCGCCCTCCTTGAACACCTTACCGGCAAGGGTAAACTGCTTGTTAGCTTCATCCATGATGATGTCGCCGCAGCCGGAGACGCAGCACTCGCCCATGCCGCGGGCGACGACCGCCGCGTGGGAGGTCATACCGCCGCGAACGGTCAGGATGCCTTCGGCGGCCTTCATGCCGGAGATATCTTCGGGAGAGGTCTCGAGACGTACAAGGATGACCTTTTCGCCTCTGTCGGCCCATGCCACAGCGTCGTCCGCCGTGAACACGACCTTACCGCAGGCGGCGCCGGGGGACGCGCCGAGACCCTTGCCGATGGCCTCCGCCTTTTTCAGAGCGGCGGGATCGAACTGCGGGTGCAGAAGGGTGTCAAGGTTTCTGGGGTCGATCATGGCGACGGCTTCCTCTTCGGTGCGCATGCCTTCGTCCACCAGGTCGCAGGCAATCTTGAGGGCCGCCTGCGCGGTGCGCTTGCCGTTACGGGTCTGCAGCATGTAAAGCTTGCCGTGCTCCACGGTGAACTCCATGTCCTGCATGTCTCTGTAGTGCTTTTCAAGGATGGCGCAAACGTCGTTGAACTGCTTGAACGCCTCCGGGAATTTGTCCGCCATTTCGGAAATGTGCATGGGGGTACGAACGCCTGCCACCACGTCTTCGCCCTGGGCGTTGGTCAAAAACTCGCCGAACAGGCCCTTTGCGCCGGTGGCGGGGTCACGCGTGAACGCAACGCCGGTGCCGCAGTCGTCGCCCATGTTGCCGAACGCCATGGCCTGCACGTTGACGGCAGTGCCCCAGGAATAGGGGATGTCGTTGTCGCGGCGGTAGACGTTAGCGCGGGGGTTGTCCCAGGAACGGAACACGGCCTTAATGGCGCCCATAAGCTGCTCGATGGGGTCGGACGGGAAGTCCGCGCCGATCTTGCCCTTGTACTCCGCCTTGAACTGGCCTGCCAGCTCTTTCAGGTCGGCGGCGGTCAGCTCCACGTCCTGCTTGACGCCGCGGGCGTTCTTCATCTCGTCGATGAGCTCTTCAAAATACTTCTTGCCGACTTCCATAACGACGTCGGAATACATCTGGATAAACCGTCTGTAGCAGTCCCACGCCCAGCGCTCGTTGCCGGATTTTTCGGCGAGCACCTTAACGACTTCCTCGTTGAGGCCGAGGTTCAGGATG
>JAFRNP010000084.1 GCA_017430145.1 Clostridia bacterium | reverse complement strand
TCACTTGGTTGAAACAGATTTCCTCTCTTAAACCGTTGAGTGAAATCTGAAAAATACAACTCATATTCCCATACGTATCACATGGAAAAAATTTCCAGCAATTATATGGAAAAAACTTGCCAACTCCTACTTGACACATACGTTTAAAATGCCCCGATTGACAACCGTCCGGGGGTATGGTATACTATCCACACGGAGGGCGCCGTGAACGGGGACCTGTTGCTTTACAGGCCCTTTGGCCGGCTCTTTTAACAGGCCGTCGCTTTTTTGGGGACCGGCCTGCAAAAACGGCTGAGAACACGGCTCCTGACCTGTAAAACAGCCAAAGCGGCGCATTCCGTAGGGGACGCGCCGCGTATTCGTAAAGGCGCCGCCCGGGTGGGCTGTGCGATCTGGAAACGGGGAGAGAACGGGATATGAACTATATAAAAACCGGGATCGAAAAGGCAAAGGAGATCCGTTCCTACTGGAACACCCCCGCAAAGGGGAACTATATGCCTTTCAAGGAGATCATGGCGTACTCCGTGGGCGGCTTCGGCGCGTACTCCATTTTTACCATGGCGCAGGCGCTGCTGCTGTCCACCACCAACGTCATCATCGGCAACACCATCGGCATCCAGCCCATGCATATGTACGTGATGTACCTGATCTCGGTCGTCACAAACATCCCCCTCACTATGGTCCGGGCGAACATGGTGGACAACGTCCGGTACAAGGAGGGCAAATACCGCCCGTACCTGCTGCGCATGGGCATCCCCACCGTCGCCATTTCGCTGCTGTTCGTGTTTACGCCGTACGCCGGCATCCCGTATCTCGCCCGGTGCGCGCTGATCTTTGTATACAATTTCGGGCTGCAGTTCTTTTATAATTTCTTTTACGACGCCTACGAAAACCTGATCCACGTGCTTTCGCCCAACTCCCAGGAGCGCACCAACGTGACCGCCATCAAAAGCATGATCTATTCGCTTTCGCCCACGGTCACCAATTTCGTGACCCCTCTGATCGCGAAAAAGGTCGCCGACGGCAATATCTACGATCTGCGGGTCTACCAGTGGCTGTACCCCTTTATCGCGGTCACCGGCGTGGCGCTGATCATCCTCGTCTACGCAAAAACGGAGGAAAAAATCGTCGTCGCCAAGACCCATCAGATGAAGATCCGCTTCACCGACGCCCTCAGGGAAGTGGCGAAGAACAAGTATTTCTGGATCATCTCGCTGGCGGGGTGGCTGGGCTTTCTGGAGACATGCACCTACGTGATCCTGCAGTGGCTTTATAACTACGCCCATCTGTGCACCGAGGAGCAGTACGCCTTTATCACGCTGATCCGCGGCACCGCGTACGTCTGGGGCATGGTGCTTGCGCCCTTTGCCATCAAAAAATGGGGAAAAAAGCGGGTGCTGATCGCCACGAACCTGTTCAACATCGGCTTTCTGGCGCTGGTATACCCGCTGATGGGCTCCATCTGGACCGTGCTGCTGTGCATGTATTTCAACTCCATCGCGGATTCCTTTATCCTGGTCCTCAACCCCGCCATCCAGGCGGATATCCGCGATTACCAGCAGTACAAGAGCGGCGAGCGCATCGACGGCATGTTCGGCGCGGTGGCGATGATCGGCTCCTTTGTGACCATGGCGACCAGCTCCGTTCTGCCCGCGGTGTATGAAAAATACGGCATCTATTCCGGCAACGGCTACGAAAACATGTACGACGTGCTGTACGACCTGCCTACGCTCTATAAGCTCGTCGGCGTGCTGGTCATCCTGTCCGCCCTCGGCGCGGCGCTCAACGTGATCCCGTATTTCTTTTACGACCTGACCGAGACCAAGCAGAAGGCGATCATCAAGATCCTGCAGATCCGCGCCATGTTTGAGGATTACGGCAACGGCGTTCTGACCGACGAGGATATGGTGCGCACCATGACCCTGATCCGGGACGAAAAGGAGATCCTTCAGCGCGGGGGGACGGACCTTGCGGCGCTGAAAAAGGAGCGGGCGCCGAAAAGCCGCCTGAAACAGGCTGTTGCCCAAAACGAGGAATACGAGATCGCCGGGTACGTGCTGCAGGAGCTGGAACGCTTTTCCCGTCCCGAAGAGCAGATGAAGCTTGCATGGGCGCGCGGGATCGTGGATGCGGGCGTTGAAGGCGTCGCAGATATCGGGCAGGCTTCTCTGGAGGAAGCGCGGCGGATGCCCGCCGGGACCCACGGGGAGCGGCTTTTGCGCAAGGAGGCGATCGCCTGCGCGAAGGCTGGCCTGCGTTCCAAAAAGGCGATGCTGAAATACTATCCCGACGGCGCCGTCCCGTTTGACGAAGACAGGCTGACAGCGCTTTATGAAACCGAAGCGGCGCTGGCGGAAGAAAAGCGTGCTTTGCTGAACGCCGGCAAGGAAAAAGCCGCCCTCCGGGACGTAAGCGCCCGGCAAAAGGAAAACGCCTCTGCGATCAGGGCGCTGCAGCAGGAGCGCCAGTACTGGACAGAAAGCACAAAGGTATACGCCGACGCCGAAAAGCTTATCCGGCAGGCGGAGAATTACGCAAGGTTCGGCGAGATCGACGCCCGGTTTGCGGATATGCAGACGGGAAATCCGAACGAAAACGCGGAGGCGTAAACATAATTAAAAAAAGTCGGAAGGGCTTTGCCCCCGGCCACACAGCGGATCCCGCTCTGCGACCGGCGCGCCGTGCGCGTTCCGGCTTTTTTCTTTTATCTGTTTTTCCGTTTTATGGGGATCAGAATTCCAGTTCCCCGATCAGTTCCCCGGTCTGCATGTCAAAGGCGAACAGCACGGGCGCGACCGTGTATTCCACCACATAGGCCGTATCGTCGTCGTAAACGCCGGCCGCGGCAGAGCTTGCTTCGGCGGGTTCCACTGCGGGCGAGACGGGTTCTGCGACCTGCGTTTCGGCGTTGGGATCCTCCGCTGCCGTCGCTTCGGCGGCGGGCTCGGTGTCGGGTTCGGCGGCTTCGGTTTCGGGCGCATCGGTCGGGACCTCAAAGGGATAGATCTCTGCGGAGGTCGCCGATTCGCTGTATTCCACGTACGTCTCTTTTTCGATAAAGCTCAGCATATAGACGCAGTTTCCGATATAGGTCCCGCGGGTGTTCCAGAGGTAGATATCTTTGGACGGGGCGGTATAAACGGTTTTTTCGGTCAGCTCCCCGTTTTCCACCGCCACCCGTACCAGCGACGTGGTGCCGTCGCCGACGTAGGACCAGTTCTCTTTTGCCACCATCCAGCCGTTGTCGCCCATGGGCACGAACTGCTTGTACGCGGTGGAAAGCGTGCTGTCTTCGTAGACGAGGGAATTGACCTCCTTCGGGGCGGCGGGGTCGCTGACGTCGAACAGGCTCAGCTTCGCGCTGCCGTCCAGCCCCTCCTCGTCGCCGCCGTAGCCCACGCCCAGCAGCAGCCCGTCGCCCGCCGGGTGCAGATATTCGGAAAATCCGGGCAGTTTGACCTCTCCCGTCACGACGGGCTTTGCGGGATCCGAAAGATCCAGTACGAACAGCGGGTCGGTGTTCAGGAACGTGACCATATATCCCGTGTCGCCCATAAAGCGCACGCTGCGTACGGTCTCGCCGTCGGCCAGACGCTCGCTCTCACCCAAAAGGTTCAGCTCGTCGTCAAATACAAGCACGCGGCAGTCGGAGAGGCGCTCGCTGTTTACGTACCGGATATCGGTAACGGCAACACGCAGGTTCCCGTTGTACCGGTCAAGCGAAAACGTATCCAGAAGCGAACCGGAAAAAGAAGTTTTGCCGATATAGGCGGCTTTTTCGCCGGTCAGATCCAGCGCGTAGAGGCTGGTCGTCACCTGCCAGTCGTCCAAAGAACGATTCACGCCGAAGGTGACGGAGTCGTAGCCGTAATCCGTGCCGTACACGTACAGCCGGTCGGCGGTGCAGTAGATGTCGTCGCAGGACCCGAGCAGCCCGGTGACCTGTACCCCGGGATCGTCGGCAAGCACGTCGGCGGTGTAGACGTTGACACTCCACGTGGGGGCGGCAGCCTCCGGCAGGTAGATATCCTCGGGGGCGGCGATACATATATCGTCGCCGTTTTTGCAGTAGGGGAGATACGTCTGCGGGTCCGTCTTGTTGAAGCGGTAATACCCGAACCCGCACTGGGTCACCATGACCAGCCTGCTGCCGATCAGGCGGGCGTTTGCCAGGGAACCTTTGAACGAAAGGGTACGCAGCTTTTGCGGCGCGGCCGGATCGCTGATATCATAGACCTCCACGCGGGTCAACTCCAGGTCCTCATCGTCGCCCGTCTCGTATTCGCGGCCGGAAACGATCACGTAATTCCCGTACAGGAACATGCCGTCGGAATAGTACCAGCCGTTTTCCCGCTCGTTTTTCTCCAGCCCGATCACGCCGGCGACCGACATGCTGCCCCCGTCCGCGTGGATGATGCTGAGCGTCGCCTGCTCCTGCGAAAGCACGTAGATATATTTGCCGTCGGTTTTGATGATATCCGCCTCGTCCACGCCGCTCTCCCGCAGGTTGGTCCGGGCGTAATCCCCGTCGTCGGCCCCCAGAGAGGACGCAGCCGCGCCGTTATACGACTCTGCGGCCGCGGGCGCCTCGGCTTCGGCAACGGCGGAATCCTCCATGGCCTTGGTGCCGAACGTGACGCCGTAACGTAAGGAGCCGTTGGCGTCCTCCCGCTTTTTCTGCAGCTCCACCAGCCGGTCCAGGTAGTCCCCCAGTTCCTTGTAGCTCGTAAAGTTCGGCGCCGTGCGGGTCTCGGCGATCTCGATGATCTCCTGTTCCGCCTTGCGCACGGCCAGACGGGAGAACAACCCCGCCTGCTGCGCGATCAGTACGGCGAACGCCACGATGAGCGCTGCCGCCGCCGACAGGCTGTAGCGTACGATACGCGCCGTATTCTTTTTCTGTTTGGGCGCGGCTTCGGTGATATGCGCCTCGATCGCCGCTCGCGACAGGGAGGCGGGCGCCTCTGGCGTCTCTTTCTCCGCAGCTTCCCGCAGCGCGTCGATCTGCCGCCGTTCTTCTTCATTCATATAGTTTTTCATAGCGCTGACTCACTTTCCTTAAGATGCTTCTTGTTCCGCCGTTATACGCAGCGATTGCAGGGCGCGGGATAACCGGGAACGGACGGTCACGCTTTTCATGCCGAGAAGCTCGCCGATCTCTTTGGAATTCAGGTCGCCGAACACGGACAGGACCACGATCTGCCGGTCCTCCTCCTTTAAGGAGCCCAGCAGCCGCCCGGTCTGTCCGGTATCGTAGCTGTCGTAAGTACATAGCCGCAGCGCCTCGGGCGCGTCTTCCAGCGAGACGGCGTCGCGCTGCCGTTTTTGCAGGATCGCCCTGCACGCGTTTGCAAGGATCGTAAACAGCCAGGAATGAAAGGAATCGGGCTTACGCAGCAGCCGGATATTTTTAAAGGCGTTCACCATTGCGTCCTGGACCGCGTCCTCAGCGTCGTTCGGGTCGTGCACATACCACAGCGCAAAACGGTAAAGGTCCTGCCGGTAACGCTCATAAAGCGCGCCGAAGGCCTCAACGCTCCCTTTTTGCGCGGCAGCGATCGTTTTTTTGAGTTCTTTTTCGTCCATCGTGATCGTTCCTCTCTTTGCGTCCTGCATTTATTAGACGGCGCAGGGGCGGTAAGTGTTGCACGGAATAAAGGTTTTTTGAAAAATGACAAGGTTTCAAAATGAAAAAGTAACAAAGTAAAAAAAGCAGGAAAGTAACAAATGCGGAACGCCGCTTAAGCGGCGTTGATTATATAGGGTTTCCGTTGGGGACCGACCCTTAAAAATGGGGGAGGGACGACCCGAATCACATCAGAAGACGCCGTCCGGAACACATTTTCACTTTCCGCCTTTATTCTTTTCAAATTCCGACCGGCGTGCGTACCTCTGAGGCATCTGCGTAAAGTCGGCTATGATCGGGTGCGGGTCGGGACCCGCCCTTATTTCATACTTTGTATCTTTAAGGCAACACCGCATAATTCCGGTGTGCGGATTGCGCAGTAGATTTTTTCGTCAGATTGTACAGATTTGACGCCGTCAACCTGGCGGTTGGCAAGGAAAATCTGTGCAGGATGACGGAATAAAGATCAAGCAAGG
>JAFRNP010000010.1 GCA_017430145.1 Clostridia bacterium | reverse complement strand
CGCCGCCTCCCGGTATACGGAGGCAAAGCTCGACGCCATCTGCGCCGAACTGTTTCAGGATATCGACAAAGAGGCCGTCGATTTCGTCCCGAACTACGATAACACCACTGAGGAGCCGCGGCTGTTCCCGGTGCGTTTCCCGAGCGTACTGGTAAACGCCAACTCCGGCATCGCCGTGGGCATGGCGAGCAATATCTGCTCGTTTAACCTCCGGGAGGTCTGCGATACGGCGATCGCGCTGATCAAGGATGAATCCCACGACTGTATGTCCACGCTCTTAGCGCCCGATTTCAGCGGCGGCGGCGACGTGATCTACGAGCCCGAGCGGATCCGTGAGGTCTACGAGACCGGCAAGGGGTCGATCCGGGTACGCGGCAGGTATTCCTATGATAAGGTGAACAACTGCATCGACATCACCGAGATCCCGCCCACCACCACCAGCGAAGCGATCATCGACAAGGTGATCGAGCTTGTGAAGGCCGGGAAGCTCAAAGAGATCAGCGATATCCGCGACGAGACGGATAAAACGGGCCTCAAGATCACCATCGACCTCAAACGCGGCACGGACCCCGAAAAGGTGGCGCGGCTGCTTTTCAAAAAGACCCCGCTGGAGGATCCCTTCCCCTGCAACTTCAATATCCTCGTGGGCACGGTGCCCATGACCATCGGCGTAAAGGATATCCTTACCGAGTGGATCGCCTTCCGTATGGAGTGCGTGCTGCGCCGTACGCATTACGAGCTGCGCAAAGCGGAGGAGCGGCTGCACCTGTTAAAGGGCCTGCAGAAGATCCTTCTCGATATCGACAAGGCGATCAGGATCATCCGCAATACCGAGGAGGAGGCGGACGTGGTGCCGAACCTGATGATGGGCTTCGGCATCGACGAGATCCAGGCGGAGTACGTGGCGGAGATCAAGCTCAGGCACTTGAACCGCGAATATATCTTAAAGCGCACGCAGGATATCGAAAAGCTGGAAGAGGCCATCGGGGATATGCACGATATCGTCGGCAGCAAGGCGCGGATCAAAAAGATCATCGTGGACGAGCTGCAGCAGGTATCCAAAAAATACGGAAAGGACAGAAAGACCGGCATCCTGTACGAGTCGGAGGAAGCGGAGCCGGAGACGGAGCGGGAGATCCCGGATTACCCCGTCATGCTGTTCTTTACCAGAGAGGGGTATTTCAAAAAGATCTCGCCCCAGTCCTGGCGCATGGGCTCCAACCACAAGCTAAAAGAAGGCGACGAGATCATCTTCGCCGCCGAGGGCAAAAACAACGCGGACCTTCTGTTCTTTACGAACAGGCAGCAGGTGTATAAATCCTGCGCCGCCGATTTTGACGAGTGCAAGGCAAGCGTGCTGGGCGATTACGTCGCAACGAAACTTGAAATGGAGGAAGGGGAGACCGCGGTCTATATGGCGGTCACCTACGACTACGCGGGGTATATGCTGTTCGCCTTTGAAAACGGCAAGCTCGCAAAGGTGGATATGCACGCCTACGAGACCAAAACCAACCGCAAAAAGCTGATCAAAGCCTACTGCGATAAGTCGCCGCTCGCAGGGATCCTGTACCTGCACGCCGACGCCAACGTCCTGACGACGAGCTCCGCCGGCAGGTTCCTGTTGACGGATACCGCCCTCATCGCCCCCAAGACCACCAAGGATACCCAGGGCGTCAACGTGATGACCCTGAAAAAGGGCCACCGGGTCACGGGCCTTACGCTGTATACCGACGGACGGTTCGTAAAGCCATCCCGCTATAAATCGAAGACCCTGCCCGCCGCCGGGGCGATCTTAAGCGCCGAGGACGCGGGAAAGCAGCTGACGCTGGAGGAAACGGAAGAAAAAAGTTAAAAAGTAAAAAAAGTTACAAAGTTACAAATGCGGGCGGGAACACCCGCACCCGATCATAGCGTGGCCCCACGTTCTATGATCAAGGGCGAAGCCCTTCCGGATTTGTTACTTTCTTACTTTCATACTTTTCTACTTTTACAAAAGAAAGGAAGCTGTCCCATGAAGCGAAACACGTTACGTAAATATGCCGCTTTTTTACTGGCGCTCGTCATGTGCCTGTCGGCTTTGCCGATGGGGGCGGCGCAGGCGAAAGCGGAAGAAGAACTTTATATGGAACCGGTCGTTCTGCTGATGGAGAACCTGCATCAGATGGTCAACGAGATCCCCATCGGAAAGCTTTTTGCCACCTCCATGGACATTGGAGCCCCGGAAACGTTCGAGTCCCTCGCCCTTGTGAACAAAAAAACGGGCGACGCGGTCCTGCTGTACGAGAACGGTACGGTCCTTTTGGGCGGGCGCTTTTACTCCGACGAGGAGGGCCCGTATTTCATGGTGGATTTCCGTTCTTCGGATATCCCCGCGGGGGACTATTATTTCCGGGTCGTGAACGGCGGGGCCACCTATACCGACCCCACGGTTTTCACGTTCTTTCTGGATCCGAACTACGTCAGCCCGCCAGTGATCACCGATTATGACCCGGTCGACGGTTTCCTGAACCAGAAGTATTCCTATACGTTCAAGGCGACCGCCATGGCGGGCGGGGCGCTGACCTGGTCCATCGAAAACGGCTCCCTGCCCAAAGGCCTGACCCTTAACGCCAAAACCGGCGTCATTTCCGGCACGCCTGCTGAGGACGGCTTTTTCAGCTTCACGATCGTCGTGAAAGAGGCCGGCGGCAAGGAAGCCTCGTCGTTTGCAGCCGTCTATATCGCGGCGCCCAAGCGTTATAATGTGCGGTTTAACCTCAGGGGCGGCACGGGCGCTTCCGGCGCCGATTACAGCACCCGTTACCTGATGACCGGCACCGAACTCACGATGCCCGCGGCGCCGAAAAAAAGCGGGTACCGTTTTATCGGCTGGGAAGGCCCCGACGGCGTGGTGCTGCCGGGCGCCAGGATCACGGTGGAAAAGGAATTGAACTTTTACGCCGAATGGAAGGCGCTTCAGCCTGTGTCCGTCAGGCTGCCCGACAGCCTGAAAACAGCCGTCGGCTACCTGTGGCTCACCGGTACCTGTGAATACGGTGATCGCATCCTGTGGCGCGGACGTGCCGACGGTGAAACGTTGCCGGTCATCGAGATCGACCCGTGGCTGCTGCCGGGGTATACGTATTCCGCCATCTCCCTGTACGGGTACGTAAACGGTGAGGCGGCGGTCCTTGCCGGATCTTCGGACGCCGTTGATGAATCCACCGATTCCGTGGCGCTTTCTCTGACTGACGTAAAGTGGGACCTTATCCGTGGCGTTACGGTCGCAGGGGAGAAAGCGAACGATTATTACGTGGATACCGTCGCTTTTACGTCCGGCGGAAAAACCGGCGAGCTGGGGTATTTCCCCTGCATGGCGCGCGCCGGCAGCACCTATACCGTCACGCTGCGCCGGCAGCAGTCCTACCGGATCGCCTGGCTGCCGCCTGCCGTCAGGGACGTTTATCAGTCGGTGAAGCTGGCCGACGGGTATCTGACGGTGACGCCCGTCTCTTCCGATCCGGACGCGCTTGTAAAGGGCGTCGTTTCGATCGACGGAGAGCCCTCCGGCAGCTGCAGCCTTTTTGTCTCCCAGACGCTCGGCGATTATACCATGACCCGGCAGGTCGAGGTGGATAAAAACGGCGCGTTTTCTATCAGGCTTTATAAAGGCGTTCCTGCCGAATTTACCCCGAATTCCGACTGGTACGGCGGAAGCCTGTATACGGAATCCGGGGCCGTACTGCAATCCCCGTCAGACGGGGCGACCCATAACATCTCTGCCAGAAACGTGAAGCTGAACACGACCCTGACCCTGCAGTCGGCGTCGGAACAGAGCGACGCGTTACGGTACCTTGCCGGTCTGCGGTACGGGTATTCTTTGCGGACGAGTTATTTTTCACAGAGTAAAAACGACCAGGTACTGCGTATTGATCTGTCTAAGTTCAAATCCTCTCTGACCGTGCGCGCTGCCGATATCCTGTACTTAGCGAAAACCGAAGAAAAGGGGGAACTGGACGTTTCCTCCGACAGCAACGGTCGTGTGGTTGAGCCTGTAAAAGCGCCCGTTACGATCACGAAGGGCGTGGGCGAAGTATCGGTCAAAACGACGCTGAACGCCGGCGTGGTGGTGCCGCTGAGCGCCGAGACCACCGGCAGCTATTTCCTGTGCTGGTTTGATACCAAAGGCAATTTCGCCGGCGCTGCGCCTTCGGTTACGCTTTGGAACGAGGTTACCGACTACAGCGCCGTATGCCCGGATCCCGCCGGCGGCAGCTATACGCTCGTATTGATCCCCGGCGTTTACAGAAACGCGGTCACCCTTTCGGATCTGAAGCTTTCCGCGCTCAACACGGACCAGAGTGTCAACCGCTGGACGGTGAGCCTGAAAAAGTCGGAGCAGAAGGTTTTAACGGCTTTCCGTTCCGATACAGTCGCCAGTGAAAACGCGCTGTACGTCACAAAGCCGCATTCAACGCTCGATTGCGCCGTCTCTTCGTTCTCGGGCGTCGACCAGCTCGTGGCTGTGCGCGGGACGGTCGGGCTCGACGCGGGGCTCCCAAACGGAAAACTGGACGGCCTGTATCTTAAATCCGCCGTCAACAGCAAAGGGACGCTGGTGCCCGTCTCCCTGACCATAAACGGCAAAAGCTGCCCCATAAACGTTTCGCTCGGCAATATAACCGCAGACCTGCAGTCGCTTTCCGCCGAAGAGCTGTCGCTGCCTTGCAGCTTCACCCTGTACGCAAAGCCCTATGACAACGGCGTTGACATGGTGCTTTCGGCTGTGGCGGACGTGTCTTACAATAAAGAAAATGCAAACAACCAGCCGGTCGGTTCCGTCACCGTCAAACGGCCCGGCGCTTCGATCTGGAGCCCGTCGGAATACGTCTGCTCCGACACGGTGCGCCTGAGCGGCACCGCGAAACCGGGTGAAACGGTCCGCGTCTATGACGGCGGCGTTCTGATCGGTACCGCAAAGGCCGATAATAACGGACGCTGGCAGGGCCGTTTTGCCCCGGCGTTTACCGACGAAAAATACACGACATCCCATTCGTTCCGGGCAGAGTCCGCCTCCGGTGTGAAGACCGCCGAGGTCCCGATCTTCCATAAGAAAAACGGGCCGGAGCTCAGGGATATCCTGCTGACTTTTGACAACAGGGGCCCGATCTCCATGGGCGGCTCGTATCCCGTATCCTCCTCCGGCATGAGAAACGTGCATTTTGAGGCGCTTTTCGAGCATCCCGAGGCGCTTGAGACCATGCCTGACTGGGACTGCAAGGTGGCGCTCAGGCTGTACCTCGGCGACGGCGAAGTCCGTATCCTGAAGACCCGCGCCGGTAAAAATGGCAGCTTTACGCTGGATAT
>JAFRNP010000083.1 GCA_017430145.1 Clostridia bacterium | reverse complement strand
TGCTTGATCTTTATTCCGTCATCCTGCACAGATTTTCCTTGCCAACCGCCAGGTTGACGGCGTCAAATCTGTACAATCTGACGAAAAAATCTACTGCGCAATCCGCACACCGGAATTATGCGGTGTTGCCTTAAAAAAAAGAAAAACGGCGGGAGACCCGACATAAGGAAGTAAATGAAAAAACCCACTTGACAACTTTTACAATCTGAAAGTGTCATAGTGGGTTATATTCTTTCGGATGGTAAAAAGTGAAATCGGTCGCTTCGCTCCCGGTGAAATCGACGACAGACGTCGTTGCTGAAATCCTCGGTCTTCGTCCTCGGGTGAAATGAAATCCGTTCATCCGCCTTCAGGCGGATGTCACCCCGAAGGGATTTCACCGCCGCAGGCGATTTCACCCGTTAGGCTCAACGGATTTCGTTGGCGCACTTCCTTACGAAGTACGCCCCGCGGGACGGCTCTTTAACGAACGGGGCCGTCCCGTTTTCCGTCCACTGCCGTGCTGCCCGCAGCGGTACAAACGGGTAAAAAAGAAAAATCACACGCGAGTAAATCATATGAAAAACGAAGAAAAACGGAGAAAATCAAAGAAACCGGCTTTGAAAATCAAAATCAGGCAAAAATGTTGTTGACAAGCGGAATTTCCTGTGGTAAGATAGGGAGCGTTCGATCCTAAAGAAACAATATCAAATCAGGAGGCTTACACAATGTCAACTTATATGGCAAATCCCCAGACCGTTCAGCGCGACTGGTATGTGCTGGACGCCGCCGGTAAGACCCTGGGCCAGGTCGCGGTGGAAGCTGCCGTGCTGCTGCGCGGCAAGCACAAGGTCACCTTTACGCCCCATGTGGATTGCGGCGACCACGTTGTGATCATCAATGCCGCCAAGGTGGTCCTCACCGGCAAAAAGCTCGATCAGAAGATGTATTACCGTCATACCGGCTACATCGGCCATCTGAAAAAGGTCAAGTACAGCACCCTTATGAAGACCAAGCCCGCGTTCATCGTGGAAAAGGCCGTCAAGGGCATGCTGCCCGCCAACACCATCGGCAGAGCGGCGTTCAACCGTCTGCACGTTTATGCGGGTGAAGAGCACAAGCATCAGGCCCAGAAGCCTGTCGCGAGAGAATTTTAAGAGAGGGAGGATTTAGACATGTACGAAGGCAATCCTTATTTCTACGGCACCGGCAGAAGAAAGAAATCCATTGCGCGTGTTCGCGTATATCCCGGCACCGGCAAGATCGTGATCAACGACAGAGAGATCGACGATTATTTCGGTCTTGAGACGCTGAAGCTGATCGTGCGTCAGCCTCTCGCTCTCACCGGACTGGGTGAAAAGTTCGACGTGATCTGCCGCGTGCAGGGCGGCGGCGTGACCGGTCAGGCCGGCGCGATCCGTCACGGCCTTTCCAGAGCCCTTCTGCAGTATGACGAAAATCTTCGCCCGGAACTCAAAAAGGCAGGTTTCCTGACCAGAGATCCGAGAATGAAGGAAAGAAAGAAATACGGTCTCAAAGGCGCCCGTCGCGCTCCGCAGTTCAGCAAGCGCTGATCGACCCTTATATTTGCTCAAAACCCCAGGAATCACAACGGTTCCGGGGTTTTTTCTTTGTTCACGTTTGTCACAATATGACCATTCTAAAACCCGTTTATATGGGTCAATTCGGGGACAACCGCCTTTTTCATTCGCACTGCGGGACAACTTTTGGGACAACTTTTTGCGAAATACCGGCTCCATTTTATGCTGTTAATGAGCCAATATTTTCCGTTTTTTTATGACAGGGTTTGTTACAATTTGGCCATGAATATGCATTGCCGTTGTCGGCTGCGGTCTGTTCATGGCGCTGTGCGCAATGCTGGTATGGATACATAATAAGCGTGTGAAACAATAAACAGAAGAAAATCATCCCTGTTGCATCATGCTGCGCGAGGCGGCAACACATCACGTCGGCGCCGCCGAAACTGCGCCAACCAAGCGGCAGCCGCAAGCGCATAATAATAATAAAACTTTAACCACAAATCAAATATGCCTTTTTCAGCCGATTGGTTCTTATGAATCCGTCGGTTTTTTCAATATAGACTAAGACCGTAAATGATCATGAAACGGAATTTTTTTTAAATCTGACGAAATAATATTGACTTTTGGTCATTTTATGAGTATAATGGGCTGTGAAATGACCAATAGTCATTTTAATACTGAACGGGATTCTTTTTCCGACGGACAGAGGATGAATGACTTTTTCATATTGACCAAACAGGTTTTGAGGAGTTCCGTGGGATCATTAAAGTTTAATTCCGGAAATACGGAGGTGCCATATGAGCGTAGAAGAAAAAAAACTCGCAAAAAAACTCAGGCTGCTGGACGCGGCCTATGAACTGTTCGGCAGCAAGGGCGTCAACCTGACCGCGATAGACGAGGTGGTCCGGCTGGCGGGCGTTGCAAAGGGGACGTTTTATCTGTACTTCAAGGATAAATACGATCTGCTGGATCAGATGATCCTGATCAAGAGCGAACGCATCTTTGCCGCCGCAATGGAAACCGCACAGCAGAAACGGGAGGCGTTTTCCCTTTCGGCTGCGGATACGACGGTCTCCTTTACCGAGGAGCTTCTGCGCAGCCTTTCCGTGGACCGAGCCCTGGTATCACTGCTCCAGCGCAATCTGCCGTCCTTTCAGGCGCTTGTGCTCGCCGGTGAAAACGGTGTGCTGAAGGCGCCGGCAGAACGGTTGGTGGAGTTGTTTGAGACCTGCGCCGAAACGCGGGAGGATGCAAAAAAAATGCTTTATATCTATATTTCTCTGCTGGGTTCCGTGTGCTGCGACAGTATCCTGACCGGCGCGCCCTATTCCGTCGAGGCGCTCAAGCCGCAGCTCTTCTCCGTGATCCGGCACATGTTTTCAAAGGAGCCGACTGAACCATGATCCGAAAAATCTCGCAATTTATATCCAGTCATCCCAAAACGATCCTGCTGATCGCAACGCTTTTGCTGCTTCCGGCGATCGTCTGCTACCTCGCTACGAACGTAAACTATGATATCCTGACCTATCTGCCGGAAGATCTGGAATCCGTGCAGGGCGAACGGATTCTTGACGAGACCTTTAACGACGCCGCGATGGCGATGATCGTTACGGAGGATTACGAGCTGCGGGACGTTTCCCGTATGAAAGCCGAGATCCGCGAGGTGGACGGTGTACAGCAGGTGATGTGGGTGGACGATATCGCGGACGTGAGCATCCCCGAGTCCATGCTGCCGCAGATCCTTTCCTCCGTGTTCTATTCTGCAGACGGCAAAAGCACCATGATGATGGTGCAGTTTGTGGAATCAGGCTCCTCGGCGCGCACCATGCAGGCGCTGCGGGAGATCCGCAGAATCATGGACAAAAACAGCTTTATGAGCGGCCTTTCCGCCATCACGCTCGATACCAAGGAGCTGGCGGACGCGCAGGCGCCGCTCTATATCGCGATCGCGATCGCCTTGGCGCTGATCGCCCTGTGCTTTACCATGCGCTCCTTCGCGCTGCCGTTCATTACGCTGGTGTCCCTCGCTTACGCGGTACTGTACAATATGGGTACCAATCTCATCATGGGAGAGATTTCCTATATCACGCAGTGTATCGCCGCCATTCTGCAGCTCGGCGTGACCATGGATTTCTCCGTGTTCCTGATCGACCGTTACGAGGAGGAAAAGCAAAAATTCCCGGATAAGGCGGACGCCATGTCCTCCGCCATTCAGGCGACCTTCGTTTCCGTCTCCGGCAGCTCTTTGACTACGGTCGCCGGGTTCCTCGCGCTGTGCTTCATGCAGTTCACGCTGGGGCTCGACATCGGGATCGTGATGGCCAAGGGCGTGCTGCTGGGGCTCATTACGGTGCTCACCGTGCTGCCTGCCTTCGTTCTGTGTTTCGACGGGCTGATCCAAAAGACCGCGCACAAAAGCTTTGTGCCGAAGTTCGGCGGGCTCAACGCGTTCGTTCTCAAGCACAAGGCCGTTGCAGCGATCGTGTTCGTTCTGCTGTTCGTTCCGTCCTTCTTCGGGCAGAAGAGCGTAAAGGTCTATTATAACATGGTGAACTCCCTGCCGCAGGATATCGCGTCCGTCGTGGCGCTGGGGAAACTGAAGGACGAATTCAATATGGCCGGCACGCATTTCATCCTGCTGCCGGAGGACGCGCCCGCGTCGGACGTTTCCGCCATGACGGAGGAGATCAAGGCCGTGGACGGCGTTACGCTTTGCCTTTCACTGCACTCGGTGGTGGGCGGCGCGATCCCGCTATCCATGCTGCCGGATAACTTGCGCAGCATCTGCGTAAAGGGCGGCTGGCAGCTCATGATGGTGAACTCCGAATACGAAACCGCCAGCGACGCGCTCAACGCCCAGATCGAACAAATCACCGCGATCGTAAAGAGCTATTGTCCCGGCGCGGTCCTGACGGGCGAGGGGATCCTTACCAAAGACCTGATCGAGGTCACGAACCGCGATTTCACGGTCACGAATATCATTTCCATCGGCGCGATCTTTTTGCTGATCCTCATCTGCTTCAAATCGGTCTCCATGCCCGTGCTGCTGGTGCTGGCGATCGAGCTTGCCATCATGATCAACGAATCGATCTCGTTTCTGACGGGGACCGAGATCCCGTTCATCGCGCCCACCGTGATCGGCTGCGTGCAGCTCGGCGCGACGGTGGATTACGCGATGCTCATGGGCACGCGCTTCAAGGAGGAGCTGCAGCGCGGCAGGGATAAGTATGAGGCGATCCGGATCGCGGCGGATGAATCCGACCGTTCGATCTTCCAGAGTGCTTCCGTGTTTTTCCTCGCCACCTTCGGGGTGTATGTGAGCTGCAATATATCCATCATCCGCAGCATCTGCGCGCTGCTGGCGCGCGGCTCTCTGATCAGCGCGGCGGTCATCATCCTGTGCCTGCCCTCCGTGCTGGTGCTCTGCGAGGGCGTCATCAACAAAACGTCTCTGCATTGGAGAAACTCTCAGTCGAAAAAGGAGCTGAAAAAATCATGAATACCATCGTAAAAAAAGCGGTTTGCGTTCTGCTGATCCTGGCGGTCGTTATGGGCTTCGCCGCCTGCAAAAAAAACGAATCCGAAACCACACAGCCGGCGGATGAGACGACGAAAGCCGCGCAGCCGGTCTTTTCCGACGCGCCCGGCAAGGTCGTGAAGGCGGAGACCGTGTATGTGAATCTGGAGCAGACCGGCGCCGTGAAAAGCGTCGCCGTATCGGATTGGCTGCACACCGACCGCGCGAATGTGCGTGTGACGGACAAAACGGATCTCTCGGATATCGTGAACGTGAAGGGCACGGTGGATCCCGTGTTCGAGGGGGAGAATATGATCTGGAACATGGATTCCACGGATCTTTACTACCGCGGCTATTCGGAAAAGCCCCTGCCCGTGAATTTTGAGATCAAATACTACGTCAACGGTACCGAGACTGCGCCGGAGAGCATTTCCGGCGTGGACGGGCAGCTCAAGATCGAGATCCGGGCGAATAACGCCGCCGTGCGCGAGGTGACTGTGGACGGAAAAAAGCAGACGGTGCATGAGCCGATGATCGTGATCGGCGGCATGCTGCTGAATGAGGCGCAGTTCTCCAACGTGCGTATCACCAACGGTAAAACGATCGGCGACGGCACGCGCGAGATCGCGTTCTTCGTCGGCCTGCCCGGTATGGCGGAAAACCTGGGGCTGACTGACCGGGATCTGGAGGATATCCGCACCAAGGTGCTCTCCGGCGTGGATTTCTCGGATACCTTCACGATCGAGGCCGATATCCACAACGCGCAGTTCGGCAATATGTATTTCGCGGCGCTGCCGCTTTCTTCCCTGCAGGGGTCTTTGCAGCTCGACGAAACGCTCTCGGGCGTTGAAGGTATGCTCTCCTCCGTGAACGAGGTGGTATCCGCCATCTACGCCGTGGATCCGCAAAAGCTGATCGATACGCTCACCACGAATTCCGATAAGCTCTCCACGCTTACCGGCCTCATCGGCGACGCGAAAACGCTGCTGGAGCAGAACCGCGCGCTGATCGATACGATCACAAAATACGCCACGCCCGAAAACGTGGAAAAGCTCAAAACGCTGGTGGAGGACCTGCGCGGGCTGGACGTGGACCAATACGTGACGCTTCTGAATTCCGACGAGGTAAAGGCGTTGGTGAACGACGTGAACAACGTGGATTTCGCGAAGTATCAGGCGCTGCTTGCCAATCCGCTGTTCTCCGCGTTCTTTACGGACGTTTCCACTCTGATGGCGGACGCCGAAACGCTGATGCCGCAGCTGCAGCGGATCTCTGCGGACGTGGACTCCGGCAAATTCAAAAAGGTGATCGACGACAGCGAGGCGCTTCTCCCCACGTTCAACGCGCTCAAGCAGGAGCTTTCCACGGGGGACGCGGCGAAGGCCGTGGAACAGCTCCCGCAGACGCTGCAAACGCTCTCGTCCCTGTTTGCGACGCTGCAGGAAAACCGCGAGACGCTCGATACGCTTTCCTCTGTCTTCAGCGAGGAGAACCTGCAAAAGCTCACCGACGCGCTGAGCTCCTCCGACGACGTGCAGCTGAACGCCCTTTTGGAAACAGTTGCGGGGCTCACCTCCGATCCCGCGGGCGCCGCGTTGCGGCTGAAGGCGATCGCCGAAACGGCGAAGGAAAATCAGATCTATTCCACCGCCCCCGCCGGCATGCAGACCAGTGTGATGTACGTTTACCAGACCCCCGGCATCGCAGTGGAATAAAGATAGGGGGATCGGCTGCGAATCCTTCACACTGACCGCCCCCTGATTGTTTTACAGAAAAAGCATTTTATACGTATCATTTTCTTCCCCCTTTTTTTTCAGGCGAATCGCAATGTTATATTTGTATAAATATGATTTTATCCTCATGCAGTCTTCATCTGCGGATCTTCTTCGATCTCCTTCCGTAAAAGGGCTTTTCCCGCGCACGACCACGTGCTAAAATGGAATCAAAGCGGCGCCAACGGTCTGACCTCCTACACGGTGGATACCGGTGCGGCGACGCACACAAAGTACGCCTACGACGCGCTGGGCCGCATGACCGGCAAAACTGCAAAATCCTTGGAATTTCAACGATTCCAAGGATTTTTTTCTTTCGAGGCTCCATGAAAGAATTCGTAAACTTGCACAAAAATAAGCCCAACATATCTGTATAGAATTGATAATTTGTAAAATTTCATTTTTTTGCGTTTTTTGCTTGACTTCCGAACCCTGTTTGACTATAATGTGCGCGAAAAAAGGGACGGCGTAATGCGCCGCAGGTGCGAAAAGCAGGCAGGAGCGGGGGAGAGGACCTGGTTCGCGGCAGTGATCGCAGTTCAAACCTCCGGCCTGACGATTCCCTTTTTTTGACCGAAATGGGGTGACAACGTGAAACTATATTCCAACAAACCCTTTCCCGAACGGTTTCAGGCGCGGTACGACGAGGCCTTCCGGGAGAACGCGCCGCTGTTCATGGTGATCGGCGATCTGTCGCTGGCACAGAAATACGGAGAAAGCGCCCTGTGCTTTGCCGACGACGCGGTGTACGCCTTTGACGAGGTTCACGAAAACGGCTGCCTCCGGGTGGGGTACGACGAGATCAAAGAGGCGAAGGTCAAACGGATGTACGGCAACGCCACCTTCGACGTTTTTCTGAAGGAGGGCGGGCGGAAGAAGCTGACCCGGTTCACCTTTGCCGCCGCCGACGCCGCCGACGCGGGCGCGGACTTCATCAACGGCCTGATCGCGGGCGAGGACGCCGCGGATCTGCTGGGCGCAGTGGAGAGTACCTTTCTCAAACAGCGTTCCTTTTGCCCCAAATGCGGCAGAAAGCTCCCTTCTCCTGAGGCGGAGTGCCTGAACTGCAAGGGCAAGGGGAAGATGATCGGCAAATTCGCCCGGTACGCCAAGCCCTACAAAAAGGGACTGACCGTTTGTATGCTGCTGTCGGTGTTCACCACCGCCATGTCGCTGATCCCGCCCTATGTGACCGGATATATGGTGGATACGGTGCTGCCCGCCCGGGACAGCCGCGCGCTGATCACCATGATCCTCGCGCTGCTGGGGGTGTACGTGCTTCAATATTCCGTTTCCGCCCTGCGCACCTACCTGCTGCGGATGACCGGCGACAGGTTCATCATCGGCATGAAAAAGGACATCTACCGGCGGGCGCAGTATCTGCCCATGCGCTTCTACGACAAGACCTCCACCGGCAGCGTGATCAACCGCATCAACGGCGACACCGCCATGATCCAGAACTTCATCCTGCGGGTGACGCAGGACGCGGTGGTGCAGTTCTTTACACTGGTGGGTATTCTTGTTATCATGAGCTGCCTCAACTGGCGGCTGACGCTGTTCTCGCTGACGCCAATCCCCTTCGTCGTGCTGATCGGCCGGTTTTTCGGTAAAAAGATCGGTCCCCGTTATATGCGGCTGTGGCGCAGGGGCGCTTCCATCACCACGCTGCTGACAGACACCATCCCCGGCATCCGGGTAATCAAGGCCTTTACCAATGAAAACGCCGCAGTGGATAAATACAACGCCTACAACGACGAATGGCTGAAGGAGGACTCCCAGGTAGCGAAGATCTCCAGCGTGTTCCCTGCATTCATGACCTTTCTTGTCACCTGCGGTTCGCTGATCATCTGGTATTCCGGCGGCTCCTTTGTCATCACCGGCGAAAAGGGCTTTTCCGTGGGGTTGCTGGTCAGCTTCGTCTCCTATGCTTCCATGTTCTACAACCCGGTCAACTTCTTCGCCAACTTTTCCGATACCTACCAAAACACGCTGGCCAGCGCGGAAAAGATACTGGATATTCTGGATGCGGAGCCGGAACACGACTTCGGCAAGGGCAACGTGCCGGAACGCATCGAGGGCAGGATCGAGCTGAAAAACGTCAGCTTCTCCTTTGATAAATCAAAAAAAACCCTCAGCAATATTGACCTGACCATCGAAAAAGGCGACGTCGTGGGCATCGTGGGCACCACGGGCTCGGGCAAATCCACCCTGATCAACCTGATCATGCGCTACTACGACGACTACGAGGGCGAGATCCTGGTCGACGGCAAAAATATCCGGGACATCGATATGTCCTACTACCGCAGCCAGATCGGTTTCGTGCAGCAGGAGCCGCTGATGTTCAAGGACACCGTGTTCAACAACATCGCCTACGGCTGCCCCAACGCCCACGCGGAGCAGGTGCTGCGGGCGGCGGATATCGCCAACGCCCACGGTTTCATCAGCCGGCTGCCGGAGGGCTACGATACGCTGTTGGGCGAACGGGGCACCGGCCTTTCCGGCGGCGAGCGCCAGCGGGTCTCCATTGCCCGTGCCGTGATGAAGAACCCCTCCATCCTGATCTTCGACGAGGCAACGGCTGCGGTGGACAGCGAAACGGAGCACCTGATCCAGGAGGCCATCGAACGGCTGATCCGGGGACGGACCACACTGATGATCGCGCACCGGCTCTCCACCCTGCGTAACGCCAACAAGATCGTGGTGGTGGATAAGGGCGAGATCATCGAGTGCGGCAGCCCGGAAGAACTGCTGGCCAAAAAGGGCAAGTACTATAAGCTTGTGCAGATCCAATCCATGGGCGAACAGCTGCAGAAACAGAAAGCCGCGGAAAACTTTGAGTAAGGAGGGGGCGCAGGTCATGATCACCTATATCGACGGACCGGAGATCCGCATTACGCCCAACGACGGGATCTTCGTTGACGCGGAATTTTACCACACAAAAGAAAAAATGACCGGGCTGGAGCCCCACCGGCTCTTTCCCCGCTCCGGCGCAAACCGGTATGTGGCGCTGCTGAACAAAGACGGCGATCAGGTAGCGGTGATCCGCAATGTGGACAACCTTATGCCGGATTCCAAACAGACGCTGACGCAGGCGCTGGAGGAATACTACATGATCCCACGGATCACGAAATTCCTGAAGATGACGGAAAAATTCAAAATCTGGATGTGGACCGCCGAGACCGACAAGGGCGTGATCACGTTTGAGATCCGCAACCACATCGCGTCGGTTAAGCCCCTGTACGACGGGCGCGTGCTGATCCGGGACGCCAACGACAACCGATACGAAATACCCGACTACCGGCAGCTGGACAAAAACAGCCGGAAAATGCTGCTGCCGAAACTGTAATAAGAGGAGGAAAAATCAATGAAACTTCTGATCGCCATTGTAAACAACGACGACAGCGCGGTGGTAGCTTCCGCGCTGACCAAAGAGAACTTTGTGGTTACGAAATTATCCACGACCGGCGGGTTTCTGATGGTGGGCAACACCACCTTCCTGATCGGCACCGAGGATAACCGGGTAACCGACGCCAAGCGGATCATTTCCCAATACTCCCACACCCGCACCCATCAGGCAGCCACCACGGAATCCCTCGGCCGCGGCTTCGCCGACGGAGCGCTTGCCAGGGACGTGAGCGTCGGCGGCGCCACCGTGTTCGTGCTGGGCGTGGAGGAAATGGAAAAATACTGATCCGGCGCAGCCGTCAGCAGGTATAATAATATGAACGCAGCAACGTTGAAGACAGGGGACGGTCCGAAACCACTGAAAAAGTCGGCTGAATAATCCAGATGTCAAAAGGGCTCTTGATTTCAGCCAATTGCATGCGTAAAAACAACAGAACACGAAAATCAACGTCTGAAATTGTCTCCATTCCGTCGATTTTTCTCGAGCC
>JAFRNP010000082.1 GCA_017430145.1 Clostridia bacterium | reverse complement strand
CGATATAATCCAGCATTTTGTTCCGGGCCTCGTCCTGCTCCTCCACCCCCGTTCTCGGGTTCAGGTTTTCGGCGATGCAGAAGTTGTCGATATGCACGGTGCCGGCCTCGCGCACGGGCGTGACCTGGCAGAACCGGTCCCATACCCGCCGGAACAGGCCGCTCTCCCAGAACTGCTTGTAGGAGGTCTTGTAGCCGTCCCGGCCGTTGAAGATCTCGATGGGGGTGGGTTGACCCTCCAGATTGTTGACAACGGCGTTCGCCGCCGCCAGCTCGGGGAAGCAGGGCGTGGCGGTGTAGGCGTCGGACACGTTGACGTGGAAGCTGACCACGGTGTGGTACCGCTTCGCCTCCTCATACAGCCAGTAAAGGCTGTCCCGGGCGGTTTTGTCCTGCGGGCGTTTGAGCGCCTCGTTGACCACGTCCATCTCCGGGTAGCAGTCGTCGTGGCCCAGCCCCTGCCAGCCCACCAGATAGACGATCTTTTCCGTCCCCTGGGTCAGGTGGTCCACGGCCCTGATGATGGCCAGCGCCTGTTCAAAGTTGATATATACCTTTGAGCGGTTATTGGGAAAATCCGGCTCCGCCAGATACATTTTCATCCAGAGTGTTTGGCTGTAATCATAGTTCCATTCGGTCATCATACAGGTCCCCTTTTCCGGTATTTGTTTTATTATACAATCTGAAACCGCTGAAATCCAGTATATCTGAAAAAATAATGTATTTTTTTTCATTTTTAACGGGTATGACAGCAAACAAATCCCGCAAAGCTATTGCGGGGGCACGAAGGATATGGTATAATCGTAAAAACGATCTGAAACTGCATAATAAGGAGAGAAAACCATGCGTGCTAAAAAAGCGGTTCCCGCTTCAACGCCGCCTGCCGGCGCGCTGCCTGCGGACCGGGAGAAATGCGTTACGAAATTCGAGTATTTCTGTCTGATCCTCGCCCGTGTCGGCGGTATGTTCGGCACAACGCTGACCGGCACGCTTGCCAGGGCGTTTTTACATGAGCTGTACTACGGCCCGGTGGGCGTGGACGCAAAAGAGATCCCGAATATTCTGTCTGTGCAGACGACTTTGACGACCCTCTGCAGCATTCTGTTCGGATTGGTCGCCGGCGTGGTGGTGCAGAAATGGAAAACGCGCTGGGGCCGGTACCGCCAGTGGTATATCATCTGCCTTGTCCCGATGTTCCTTTTGACCGTGTTTTATTTCTATGTGCCGCAGGGCTGGACGGTCCGGCAGATGACGATCTTCCGCTACGGGATCGCCTGCGCGCAAACGGTTTTCAACCTTTTCAACAACCTCGGGCAGAACGTGGCGCAGGTGATCTCGCCCAACCCGAAAGAAAAGAAAACGATCGCCACGGTCTGGCAGCTTTCGTATTATATCGGCTACGGCGGGGCATATCTTGCCACCTTCGTGTACGGGCTATTCAGCAACGACAAAAACGCCATGTATATGACCCTTGCGATCGTTGCCGCCTGCGCGACGTTTATCGGCAATCTGATGTGCGGTCTGTTCTGCCATGAGCGGATCGAGTTGCCGAAGAAAGAAAAGGTCAAGGTGTCCAAAGCGCTGTTCTCGCTGTTCAGATACAGGAATTACAGAGCGTATCAGTATATGCAGTGGGTGAACGCCTTTGCCGCCCTCGGCACGTTCAGTACCTATCTTGCCGCCATAACGGTTGGTTCTTCCAAAAACCTGCTGCTTACGCTGCCCACCGCCGCCGGTACGGTGGTCGGGAACCTGGTGACGACGAAGCTGGCGAAAAAGTACGAACCGACAAAACTGCTGAAATTCTGCGGGCCGTACTCCATGACCTGCGCATGTATCCTGTTCCTGATCTGTTTTATCGAATCGAAGATGGGCCTTATGTTCTTCTCCGGCTGGAACAGTGTTTTCTTCTATGTGTTCTACTTCATGTTCGGCGTGGGCATCGGCGTTCAGGAGCTTTCCAATTCGCACTTCAACGTGGAGTATTTCGACTATCTGGAATGGCAGACCGGCGAGCGGATGGAGGCGATCCAGGGCGTTGTGCCCGGCTGGATTTTGACCGGCATCAACTACGGCAAAGAGCTGCTGATCCCGTATATGATCATGTGGGTCGGATATATGACTTCCGAAGAAGGGGACCTGGTCAAGACGATGCAGGCGCAGCCAAACTATATGAGCACCTGCCTGTGGCTGCTTGCGTTCCTGCTGTTCGGTTACGCGCTGAGCAACCTCCTGAAATCGATCATCCTCAAAACGCTGTATAACGTGGAAGGGGAGACGAAGGAACAGATGTACCGCGACCTTGAAAAGATGCGCGCCGAAAGACACGAAGAAAACGCCCTTATTTCGGAAGAGACCGCCAGATAAGCGCGGCATCCGTAAACGGGAACCGGAGGTATCATAAACAAATAAGCGTACGGGGCAGTTTATCTGCCTCCGTACGCTGCGTTTTTTTTATTGTTGGCTTTGCCACCATTCCGTATAGGCGTCCGGGTAGTTCGTTTTGAAGCCCGTAACGCCCATGGGGCCGAGCTGCGCCCACCACTCGGGGTAATCGCCCAGGTTGGAAAAGACTTTGATCCCCATGCCGGCAAGCATGTCCACGTCCGCCTTGGTAAAGGCTTCGTTGTTCAGCCCCACCTCCCAGAGGTCGGAGCGGCGGACGAATTCCATGTTCTCTTCCGTTAAAAAGCGGATGTTCGCGCCGAGCCTGAGTCCCTCCGGCTTGCCCTTTTCGCGGTAATGCGCCTGCATCTCCTCCAGTACGGCACGGTCTCCGGAGAAAAAGATATAGCGTGAAACGTTGGGAGAATCTACAAGGATCTCGTCCATGCGCGGGCACATGCCCACGTCCTTGAACTCCACCTCCACGGTGAGTTCGTAGTCGACGGTCGCAAGCCACCGGTCGAACTCCGGAAAGGTGATCAGGTGCGTCACCCGGCTTTCGGGGTGCTCCTCCGGCGTCGGGCAGCGTCTGCCGCCCGCGTGCTCCGTCCAGGGGATCGGCGGATACTTGAATTTCAGCGCGTTGCGGTAAGGGATATCAAACGCCTTGATCTGCGGCACGGTCATCTCTTTGAGCGCGTCGCGGTGTTTTTCAAAGGTCATATAGCCCATATTGGAGTTGTGAGTAATGATGATCTCGCCGTCTCCGGAGATATTGATATCCAGCTCGATCCCTTCAAAGCCCAGCTCGGCGGCTTTCCGGAACGCTTCCAGCGTGTTTTCCGGCGCGAACTGCGTAACGCCGGTGTGGGCGAAGCGCATCGGTACGCCGGGGTATTCTTTTTTCATGATCGTAAAACCTCCCGATTGTTTTGTAATCATTTTAACACGGTCGTCATGAAAATGCAAGAAAGAAGCGGGCAAATCCCACGGCTCACGCATGAAAATCAGAGACCGTAAATTCAAGTACAGAAGCAAGGAAGTCCTGATCATAATAACAGCGTTTTCTTTTTCTTGCCACGCTCATTTTTTTTCTGTGGGGAAAGATTTCAGCACATTCTTTTGGTATTTATTTTTTTTCATGCGTGAGCCGTGCGTGAATCGTATGCTTTTCGGCGCGAATGGGCGTTCGGTTTCCGCCGATGAAAAAAACAGGCACTCCGAAGAATGTCTGTTCCTCCTGACCGATCTGCGGCGGATCCGGCTGGGGTCAACCCTCCGCGCCGACGGCGTTTGCGATGGCGTTTTCCACAAAACTGTTTAGCGACGTCTGGTCTCGCATGGCGGCGATCACGGCAGCCTTGTGCAGTTCCGGAGAGATGCGGACGTTAAAGCTGCCCTTATACGCCTTTTCCGGCTCGGTTCCCTGTTCTTCGCACAAGGCAAGATAATCATCGACCGCGCAGTGGAAATCCTCCACGAGATCATGCGCGTTTTCACCCTCATAGGAAACGAGGGCGCGGATACCTAAAACCTTGCCGAAAAACAGAGAATCTTCCTCCGAAAACTCCACGCTGCCGACGTAGCCTTTGTATTCCATCGTGTTTCTGATGAGCATCACCCCTATTCTGAAAACAAGTATATCACAAGCTTAATGCAATTGCAACTATTTTTAGTGAACTATTATGAACGCTTTTATGTTGTTTTTTTTTCGGCAAGTATCCTCGTTCGACACGCAAATGCCCGTCGTGATTTTTGTCACGCTTTTGGAGCAAAAAAACCTTATTCTGCGCGGTTTTTCGGTGTTAATTCACATTAAGGAATGTATTATCATTGTCGATTCGATCTTTAAGGCAACACCGCATAATTCCGGTGTGCGGATTGCGCAGTAGATTTTTTCGTCAGATTGTACAGATTTGACGCCGTCAACCTGGCGGTTGGCAAGGAAAATCTGTGCAGGATGACGGAATAAAGATCAAGCAAGG
>JAFRNP010000081.1 GCA_017430145.1 Clostridia bacterium | reverse complement strand
CTTGCTTGATCTTTATTCCGTCATCCTGCACAGATTTTCCTTGCCAACCGCCAGGTTGACGGCGTCAAATCTGTACAATCTGACGAAAAAATCTACTGCGCAATCCGCACACCGGAATTATGCGGTGTTGCCTTAAATAATTGGAGGTTTTTCTTATGCCTGCCGTTTTTCCGACGCTTTATACCCACCCCTGCATTACAAAAAGGGAGGCGCCGGTGGTCGCCGCCGCCGATCTCCCCTACCCCTGCTCGCTGGTATTCAACGCCGGCGTGATCAAACACCGCGGCGAATACGTCATGGTGTTCCGCAACGACTACGGCACGGACCGCCGCGCCTATGAGACTGAAAACAAACGGTTTTCCGGCACCGGCGTGGGCGTCGCCCGCAGTAAAAACGGGATCGACGGCTGGCGGTTCGACCCCGTCCCCCTGATCGACAGCAACGACCCCGGCAAGGACCCGGAGATGCGGCGGCTGTACGACCCGCGGATCATTGCGATCGAAGGGCGGCTGTACCTGTGCCTCGCCATGGACACGCGCCACGGTATCCGCGGCTGCATCGCCGAGCTGTCCGACGACCTTACACAGTACCGGATCATCAGCGCCAGCGTACCCGAAAACCGCAACATGGTGCTGTTTCCGGAAAAGATCGGCGGGGAATTCGTGCGGCTCGAGCGCCCGATGCCGGTCTACAGCCGCGGCAGGGACCGTTTTGACGTCTGGCTGTCCCGTTCGCCGGACCTGCAGTACTGGGGCCGCAGCGAGCTGGTGCTGGGCGTGGAGGACGTGCCCTGGGCAAATGACAAGATCGGCCCCACCGCCGCCCCGATCAAAACCGACCGCGGATGGCTGACGCTGTTCCACGCCGTGGACCGGGACGAAAACCGCACCAAGAACGGCTGGGAGCCGAAATGGACCAAGCGCTATACGGCGGGCCTCATGCTGCTGGACCTGAACGACCCGGCAAAGGTGCTCTCCGTTTACAAGGAGCCGCTCATTGCGCCGGACCTGCCCATAGAGACGGACGAGGGCTTCCGGGAAAACGTGATCTTCCCCTGCGGGATGCTGCTGGAGGAGACGGGAGAGGTCAAAATCTACTACGGCGCCTCCGACACCTGCGTGTGCCTTGCCACCGCGGACGTCAACGACCTGCTGGGGCTGCTGTAATAATATGTAATACAACAGAAAAATAAATAAAAAAGACGGTCCCTTGCCGAACGATTCGGCAAACAGGGCCGTCTTTTGCGCTTTCAGACCGGAATCATTCCTGGGAAGGCGCTTCCACAGGGCAAACGGACGCGCAGGCGCCGCATTCGATGCAGGTATCGGGATCGATCTCGAACTTGTCGTCACCCTCGGAAATAGCCTCAACCGGGCACTCTGCCGCGCAGGCGCCGCAGGCGATGCAGTCATCGGAAATTTTGTATGCCATGAATCCATCCTCCTTTGTGTATTTCAGCTTTATTGTAACACATAATTCTGAAATTTCAACACCTTTTTAAAAAACTTTTTGCAAAAGCCCACTGGCGGGCAAAAAACGCTGTTCCCGTTTGTTTTTATTTAAACATTATATATGCCGTCCGGCTGTAAAATAAGTCCCCTGCGGGTGCGCGCCGCCTCCCGCGGCTCCGGAAAAAACAAAGCGGTCAGCGGACGCGCCCCTGACCGGCCTTCTTCGTGTCACCGAAAGTTTTTATGTGTCACCGAAAGGTTTTATGTGTCACCGAAAGTTTTATTGCATACCGCCGTTACTCTGCGTCCAGCGCCGGGTCGTCAAAGGGGTTCTCCCCGGGCGCAGCCGCCTTTTTTCCGGCGGCGAGGGCCTCTTCGCGGCGTTCCCGGTCCTTACGTTCCGCCTCTTCGCTCCAGGTCAGGTTCTCCTGCCACTCTGCCCGCGTACCGTCGCCCTCATCCTTTTCGCTCCATTGCTCGGTGGCGACCGTCGCGTCCATATCCGCCTCCTTGAGCACACAGAACTGCTCCGCCCGTACTGCTTCATAATACGGGCACACAAAAAGTATCTGCGCCAGCCCCAGCGTGCAGCAGCACAAAAGCCACCAGCCGATGAACGAAAGATCCAACAGAAAGGTCCTTCCCTTCTGCCCGCGCATCATCTCTTCCGCCCGGGAAAGTGCATCCTTCGACGGGGTGCCGGGGTCCTCCGCAAGGATATACGGGACCATCCTGTAAGCGTACGCCCGCACGATGCCGGGAACGATCAGCAGAACGCCGTGCAGCGCGATCGACAGATCCGCACGGAAGAGCGTCCAGACCGTGTTTTTGTAATTTCCGCGGAACCCGAAGGTCAGGTCCTCAAGCGTCGCACGGGAGGACGGATCCGCCGGGTCGCTGAAACGGTTGACCAAAAAATACCGGCGGCAGCCCAGCGCCAACGGGTTCAGCAACAGGACCTTTAAAAGGATCGCAACCGCGCCGCCGATCAGCAGGATCCGGGCAAGCACGGGGCCCATTGCGCGGAAAAACGCAAGCAGATCGCTTTCGGTTGCTGTCTCCAGCATCACCCGGTCAAACGCCGCCGATACCTCCGGCGTCGCGATAAAACGGAAGCCGCAGCAGAATACGGCGCCGGCGCCGGTGAGCGCGACCGCAAGCACGAGCGAAGCGATCACCGTCCCGAGATACCGGGCACGGACCGCTTTTTTTGCGCGCGTTTTTATCTGTTTGAAGGTCCACATAGATATTCCTCCCGAAATGGATACAAAAAATAGGGCTCAGGCGCGGATCAGCGCCATTGCTTCGCTGCGCGTGCGGGCGTCGCTGCGGATGATGCCTCTGAGCGCGGAGGTCCGGGTCACGGCGCCTGCCGCCCGCGCCCCGCGCATGGTCATGCACAGGTGCTCCGCCTCCACCACCACGCAGACGCCGAGGGGATGGAGCTCCTCGGTCAGGAAGTCGGCGATCTGCGAGGTCAGCCGCTCCTGGATCTGCGGACGCCTGGCAAAGTTGTCCACGATACGCGCAAGCTTTGACAGCCCGATCACCTGCCCGTCCGCCGGGATATACACGATATGCGCCTTGCCGATAAAGGGGAGCAGATGGTGCTCGCACATGGAATACAGCGGAATGTCCCGCACCACGACCATCTCGTCGTTGCGCTCCTCATGGAAGATCTTCAGATACTGCCGGGGGTCCTTTTCGAGCCCCGAAAAGATCTCTTCGTACATATTCGCCACCCGGCGGGGCGTCTCCTGCAGGCCCTCGCGCGCCGGGTCCTCCCCGATGGCAAGCAGCAGCTCCCGCACCGCGTTTTCGATTCGTTGTTTATCCATGTCTCCCGCCCTTTCTACGGCGTATATACAACGGTAAAGCAGCCTGTGCTCAGATCCAGCAGGCTTTTGAACTGCGCCCCGGTCAGCACGCGGTCGCCCACGCGGATCTTCGTCACATACCCGCGCCCGGCGTCAAGGGACGCGTTGTGCGACAGGATCTCCAGCCAGTCTGCGGGGTCCGAAGAGAGCGTGATCGACGAAGAATAGTCCCGTATATAGTCTCTGAGCGTCGACGTCGTGATCGTATAAAAACTGATGAAATTCGGGAACGTCGCATCGTAGGGGCTGTCCACGGACACCGGGTAGTCGCCGCCCCAGGCGTCGCTGCAGTTGACGGTCCTGCCCGCCACCATGGCGGAATAGACCGTGAGGATCGGCTTGCAGGCGCTGTCGTTCGCCATGGCCATATATTCGCCGACACATTCCCGGACCGCCTTTTTCAGCACGGCGGAACAGGCGGCGTAACTGGGACCGGCGTACCCGACGCTGCCCGGGCTCGTCACCCGGAAACCGTCTCTTTTCAGCAGCGTGAACACGGCCACCGCCTGGGCTTTCAGCGCCTCAGGGTTCTGGGTCGCGCCCGAGATCTCCTGATAAACGATACGCGCCAGCAACTCCTCCGTGTCGATATGGGAACCGGCGTACCAGGTCGCCGACGGCCAGGAAGCGGCGCGCACGACTTTGGAATTCGCGTAATAGTGCGTCAGGATCTGCTTGTATGTATAGCCGGCGTCCGCCATGCCGATGGCGCCGTACTGGCTCATGCCCACGCCGTGCCCGTTGCCGTATTTGACAAAGGTGAACGTCCCGTGCGGGGCGTTGACCGCGGGCGCCGCCGGGACCGTCAGTACGGGATCCGCGGGCGCAGGGCCGGAAGACGGATCGGATACGGTCACCTTTTTGCCGCCGAAGCCCGTAAGCCCGACGCTGCAGCGCAGGATCAGCCGCGCGTCGATCGCCGTCAGGCTGCCGTCGCCGTCCGCGTCGCCGCACGCCGTTTCGGCTGCGCCGGCCTTTTCGAGCTCTACAGACATGCGCAGCGCCAGCCGCGCGTCGTCGGCGCCGATAAAGCCGTCTCTGTTTACGTCCCCCAATAGGTACGTCGCCGCCGCAGGAAAGATCCCCGCCGGCAGCAGAAGCGCCAGCGCAAGCAAAATCGCCGCGCCCTTTTTTAAAACGGTTTTCATGGCTTTATTCCGCCGAAGCGGCCGTTTCCGTCTCCGGGGCGCCGGTCTCGTTTTCCGTTTCCGCCGTTTCAGGCGCAGGCTCCGCCGCGGCGTCTTCCGCAGCCGTCTCTTCATCCGATCCGGCGTAGTTCGCCTCTTCAAAGGGGATCGCGTCCAGCTCGTCCTCTTCTTCGGACTGCGAAAAAGCGGGCAGGTAGCGAGCCAGCCACATTTTCAGCGTGTAGTTGTTTTTACGGAAATACCAGATCCCGCCGCCCGTGACAAGCCCCAGCAGCACGGCGACGACAATGATCCGGGTGATATACCGGCGCCGCCTCGCCTGCGGGGAAGCGGCGGCAGCCGCGCGGCCGCCGTTCGTCACGCGGTCCGCCAGCAGCCGGCACAGTTCGCCGCAGCAGCGCAGCATGAATTCCGCATTGGGCTCCCCGTACAGGGAATTGATCGCCCGCACCGCCGTCTCGTTTTCGTCGGTCACGGCGATATACACGGTTTTTACGGCGGGGTCGTCCTGCGTGCAGTAGGCGTTCGTCATGGCGACGCCGTAAGGCAGCCCCATGAATTCCGCCGCGGTCACGGAGAGGTTCAGCGCGTACTCCCGCGGGAGCGTCCGCCCGCGGGGCTCCGCCTTGCGCTCGGAGACCGGCATACGTTCCTTGAGGCCGGGGATCATATTCATGTATTTTACGATCAGCTTTGCCATATTGTTGCCGGCGACGGTCACCGACACGTTCGCTTTTTTAAGCGCCTTCATCAGTACGTTCGCATAGCAAAGCTGCAGCGGATGCGCGTCAAGCCCCTCGTCGTACAGCGTATTGAGATAGGGGATCACCTGCGCGCCCAGGAGGTTGACGGTGCGCGCCGTGGAATAGGGCAGGAACACGACCGTCTGCACGCCCTTGATGACGGCAAAGCCCGTGTACAGCGCGTCGCTGAGGGCAAACGCTTTCGCCTTGCGCGGCAGATAGGCGTGACAGCGGGAAAACGCCTCCGGATCCGCGTCGGCGTCCTCTGCGACGCCGCGCTTCGCCAGCTCCAGCAGTTTTTCATTCTCCTGCAGCCGGATGCCCAGCGCTTTGCACAGCAGCTCCTTGCTTTCGGAAAAAATCTCCTCCTGCACGAGGAACATCACCAGGTCCGCCTCCGAGAACGCGCGGCTGATCGCCGTGGTCGCCGAACGGACGGAATCGAACTGCCGGATCGCATCCTCCGCCACGGCGTTTTTCTTAAACACCTCGGCGATCGCCGCGTTGAGCGCTTCGTCCTGCGCGGCGGCAGGGTCTCCCAGCATAAAAATTTTCGCTTTCATGGTCTTTCTTCTACAGGTCCTTCCTTCAAAGATTCTCAGGGACGGTTCCGGGGACCGCGTTGCCCGGCAGCCGGCTTCAAAGCCCGAAACCGGCGTACGGCCGCGCTACGCGGCGTCCGTCTCCTGCGGGGCCTCCGTTTCGGCAGGCGGCGTATCCGCCGCCGCCGTCGTACGGGTCTCGGCAGGCGCCGCGGTCTCGGCGGGAACGGCGGGCGCTGCCGGCGTCGTTTCGGTGTTCTGCGACGCCGGGGCGGCAGACGAGGACGACGCGTTGGGGTTCGGGATGCTCAGCCGGTCGTAATAAGCCTGCGGGAAGATCGCCGTGGAATCGTAGTATACCTGCGCCGGGTCGATGGCTTCGCTCTCGCCGGGGCGCAGCTGCCGCGCCATGACGATCAGTCTGCCGGAATTGAAATAGGTCCTGAAACAGGTGTACAGCGTCAGCACCTTGTCGGTGGCGGAGACGTCCACGCCCGTGTGGATCATGGAACGCTGCTGCACCTCCCGCATTTTGGAGAGGAACGCGCTTTCGGAAGAGAACTCCGGATACAGGTAGTTGAACACTCTGCCGTTGTCGTCCGTGGAATCGGCGTTCGTCAGCATCACGGCAAAGATCTTCCACTTCGTCGTCTCGTACAGCGTATCGAGCGTGATGATCGGCGCGTTCAGATACCCCTCCACCTGCATGTACCGCTCAAGCTGGTGGAACATCAGCCCGTCGTGGGTGTTGTGGCCGTAGATGATGGTGTTTTTGCTCAGGCCCGTGCGCGCCATGCTGCAGTCGTGCTTGACGTAGGGGTTTCCGTAGCGGCTGGAGGCCTTATAAATATCGCGGTAGAGATAGAAATAGTCGTTGTCGGTCTGCAGCAGCACCGTGGATATGTTGGTGTTCGGGATGTTCAGCCATCCCACCGTATCGCTGCTGATGGCGTACAGATGGGCGAACTTCACGTTCATGCCCTCCGGGAACTGTACGTCGGGGTAACTGGCGCGGATCCCGGACCAGACCTGGTCCAGCTCGTCGGGCGAGACGTTTTCAAGGTTTTCGATCTGCGAACGGAACTCGTCGGTCAGATCGATGCGCGCGCGATAGTTTTTGTAGTATATCCCGAGATAAACCAGCGCGGCGACCAGCACGACGAAAGAGACGTCCATGATCAGCTTGCGCAGCGCCTCCGCCGGGGAATCGCCCTTCGCAGGGAAGTTGTCGTGGAAGAACCGCGCCCAGCCCGCCTTTGAAAAGCGGGTGCGCAGACGGAAGGACAGCTTTTCCCCCGCGCCCTTTTTGATCTGCGCGGCGTCCTGCCCCAGCAGCTCGTAGGCCTCGACGATCTCCGGCTCCGGCACCAGCCCCCCGAGGGTGGGCGACCGGCGCTTTGCCCCGGCGCGGGCGCCTTTTTCCGCCGGCTTTTTCGCCGGTTTTCCGGCAGCCGCAGAGGCGGCGGCCTGCGCCTGCCCTTCGGCGGACGGACGCGCCGTATCCGCGAAGGTCGCGGGCGTTTCGGCAGCATCCGCAAAGGTCGCGGGCGTTTCGGCAGCATCCGCAAAAGTCGCGGGCGCTTCGGCAGCATCCGCAAAAGTCACGGGCGTTTCAGCCGTATCCGCAAAAGTCGCGGGCGTTTCGGCAGCAGGCGTTTCCGGCGGGGAAACCGCATCTGCCTGCGCCGCAGGGGCTTCATCCGTCAGGGCGTCTCCCGCCTCCGGCGGCTGCGCCTTTTCGGAGGCGCGGCGGCTTTGCGCGCGCTGCAGCGTATCTTCCCACCGGCGGCGAAAAACGGAATCCGCTTCATTCCCGCCGGCAAACGCTTCGATCACGGCGTCGTCGCGCCGCTGCTCATCTGCGTTTTCTGCGTTTTGATTGGCCGTTTTTATTTCTTCGCTCATTTTCGCGTGTCATCCTTTCTTCCCAGGGGGGTTCGTCAAGATCGTCCGGATCCTGAAAATCAAACCGGTTTTCCGCCGTATTCCGTTCCGGCATGTTCCGTTCCGTCTTTTCCGCGATCGGGTCGATATAGGCGGGGTTGACCGGCGTTTTCCCGCCGGCGTCTCTTCCGCCCTGTGTGTTCAGCTCCCGCGCGTAGGCGGAATCGCCCCGCAGCAGGTTTTCCCTGCGCTGCTGTTCCCGCCGCGCGGCTTCCCGTCTGGCGCGCGCCTCCCAGTCCGCGTCGTATACGACGCGCTGCTTGGCTTCGCCGACGCCGGTGTCCGGATAAACGACGCCGCCGCCCGGCATAAAGGTCGGCTGCGGGGCCGCGTTTTCGGCGCCGGTCTGCCCGGCGGGAGCGCCGGGATACCCTTCCCCGTAAGGGGCGGCGTAGGGCATCCCGTAATACGCGGGATAGCCGTACCCGTAGTAAGGCGGATAGCCGTACATGGGCGGATAGGCGTAGGGATACGCCGCGCCCGGATACCCGTAGGGCTGTGCGGGCGCCTGGGGCCTGCCCTCCGGCTTTGCGGCGCCGGGCTTCGCGTCGCCGGGTCTTACCGCGCCGGGTCTTACCGCGCCGGTTTTTATAACGCCGGGATCTGCGTCGGACGCAGGCTTCTTTTCAACGTCCGCAGCGGCAGGCGTCCGGGGATCCGCCGCGTGCGCCGCTGCGGCAGGCCCGGCCGCAGGCTGCGCCGCAGGTTCCGCGCGCTTTGCCGGCGCCGGTGCGCTCTCCCCCAGATACTTGCCGAACAGGGCGTTGAAGCTGTCGTTGAACGAACCGTCCGGTCCGATGATCTCTCTCAGGATCTCTTCGGCAGTCATTTCCGGGGCGCCTCCCGCCGCGGTCTGTACCGCCGCCGTTTTTTCATCCGACATGGATCATACTTCCTTCCGATAATCTCTTTTTTATATAAATGAATGTTTCCGGTCTGAAATCCCCGCCGTTATTCCGCCGCGGGGTCATAGGTGATCCCGAAGGTCACGGGGACGTCCCTGAAGGGGTTGTCGAGCCCGCGCTGGTCATACCAGGCCTGCGGCATCCGCCGGTTCGTGTTCTGGTATGCGCCGCTCACGTCCACGGCCTCGCTTTCGCCCTCGCGCACCAGCCGCGCCGCCAGTACGCAGCGCGCGCCCACGTTGTTGATGACGTACGTGCAGGTGGAGATCAGCAGGATCTTGTCCGTCGGCTGCACGTCCACCGTGGGGTTCACGATATAGCTGCGGGTCAGCATCTCCTGCGCGAACGCCTGCAGCTCGTTGCTTCCGATCTCAGGGTTCCAGTAATAGAAGACGTTGCCGTTGTCGTCCTTCGGGTCCACGGTCGAGGTGAAGCACGCGAAGACCTTCCACTTCATATCCTCATAGATCGTGTCCATCTCGATCACGGGCTGGGTCTTGTAGAACTCCACGTCCATATAGTTTTCCACCGGGGCGAACACGCAGGCGTCCCGCGAGAGGTGGTGGCCGTAGAGGATCGTCACGTTTTTGAGGCCGCTGCGGGGAGCGACCGTACAGCGGAAGTCCATGTAGCAGCTCCCCCGGCGGTTGTATTTGCCGAAAAAGGACGCGCGGTGGTATTTGTCGTTGCTGTCGGCGTGCATGACCGCGTAGTCGATGCACGTCCCGTTGATCCTGAGCCACCCGGCGGTATCCTGGTTGGCGGAATAGAGCGTACGGAACCGGTCCTGGATCCCTGCCGGGAAATCCACGCCTTTGATGCGCGGCGTCAGCGGCTGGTCCTGGGCAATCTCATAGGAGAGAACGTCGGTCTGCCCGTCGGGCGCGGGCGCTGCCGCCTGCGTTTGGGACTGCGTTGCCGGCTCGGTGGTCTGAGCCGAAGATTCCGCAGCGCCGGTCACGATCAGGCACACGCCGATCACGACGAGCAACAGGATGTCAAGCCCGCCGCAGATCGCAAAAAACCGACGGTCGCCGGGCTTCATGCGGGGCGCCTTTGCCCGCTCGTACCCGGCCTTTTCCTCCTCAGTGTCGCTGAGCTGGTCAAGATAGGAGATCACGCGCGCGCCGTCCGCGCTTTCTTCCGCCGGCGCCGCTTCCTGCCGGGCGGCCTTCTCTTCCGACCCGGGCGCAGGTCCGTCTTCAAAAAACGACAGTTCGTCCAAAGGCTTCTTTTCGTCAGCCACGGCAGGCGTCTCCTTTCTCTAAAAGATTAAAAATACAGTAATAGAGCATATATATAGTTAATATTATCACATCTGTCCCGGGATTACAAGAGGAAATTCCTGTTTTTTTGGGTTTTCACTTTGTTAAAAAATTAACTTGCGGCAACTTGCAAAAAAAACTTTACTACACCCGAAATCAATGATATAATGCAGAATAGGGTTTTTTGTTGAAAAAACGCTGAAAAAAGCGCGGGGCCGTCAGGCGGCGCCGCCGCAGAGGAAGGAGCCGCCCGATGCGCCGAGTATTTGCCGTGTTTGCGCTGGTCCTGTTTACCGCAGCGGCGCTTTCCGCCTGCGCGGCAGCCGGGGAGACCGCGGCGACGGGCTATTATATGGGCAGCGTGCTTTCGCTGCGGCTGTACGAAAAAAACGCCGGCGACCTCGCCGACGCGATCAAAGCGGACGTGCAGGCGCTGGACGCCGAGATCTCCGCGACAGACCCGGGCAGTACGCTGTACGGGCTCAACGAGACCGGCGCTGCAGTGTTCGGCCCGGAAGGGTTCCGGGTGCTTGAAACCGCAGCCGCGCTCGGCAAAGACAGCGGCGGCGCCGTGAATATCGCGCTGGGGACGGTGACCTCCCTTTGGGGCTTTGCGGGCGACGCCCCGCGCCTGCCTGCGGACGAAGCCATTCGGGAGGGGCTTTTGCACACCGGCCTTACGGACGTTTCTTTTGACAAAGATACGCTTGAGATCACGCTGCAAAACGGCGTACGGCTGGACCCCGGCGCGATCGGCAAGGGCGCGGGCTGCGACCTGGCGGCAAAACGCCTGACAGAAAAGGGGATCCCGGCGGTCGTCGATTTCGGCGGCACGGTCCTCGTCACGGGCAGCCGCCCCGGCAGGCCCGGCTGGACGGTGGGCGTGCGCGACCCGTTCAAAGACGACGGCAGCTATTTTGCAACGCTCTCCCTCACGCCCAACGCAGAGACGCCCGCCTGGTTCGTCTCCACCTCGGGCAGCTATGAAAAAAACTTTACCGAAAACGGAAAAACGTATCACCATATCCTTGACCCCGCAACGGGGTACCCGGTGGAGACCGACCTTGTGAGCGTCACCGTGGTCGCCCCTTCGGGGCTTGCGGGCGACGCGCTTTCAACGGCGCTGTTCGTGACCGGAGACACGCCCGCCATGCGCCGCGTGCTGGAAGCACGCGGCGCCGGCGCGGTATTCGTATACAAAGACGGCGGCGTCGCCGTCACCCCGTCGCTGGAGGGCGTGTTTGCGCTTTCCGCCGACGGCTTCACGATTGTTTAACGAAACTATAATATACGGAGGCTTACGCGACATGAGCAATCTCAAACCGGACGCCATCCTCAGGGCCGTATCCCGCGGCAGAGGCGGCGTCCACGTACCGCACCGCAAGCTGACGGCGGAATGTGAGACCGTCCGTCTGCCTGTCCCGGAGCAGGTGGTGCTGCCCATGCAGCAGCACATCGGCGCGCCCTGCGTGCCCACGGTCAAAAAAGGCGACCACGTGCTGGTGGGACAGGTGATCGGCGACAGCGACAAATTTTTAAGCGTCCCCATCCACGCGTCCGTTTCGGGCGACGTGACGGCGGTAGGCGACGTAAAGATCGCCAACGGCAAAATGGTGCCGGCCGTCACGATCAAAAGCGACGGCCTGATGGAGACCGCGGAATTCACGCCGCCGGAAGTCCATTCGGTGGAGGACCTGACAAAGGCGATCCGCGCGTCCGGCCTTGTGGGACTCGGCGGCGCGGGCTTCCCGTCCTTCGTCAAGCTGACCCTCTCCCCCGACAAGCCCATCGACACGCTGGTGGTCAACGCCGCCGAATGCGAGCCGTATATCACGGTGGACTACCGGGAGTGCGTGGAAAACTCGCAGAACATCATGGACAGCATCTACACGCTGGTGGACCTGTACAAATTCAAGCAGGTCATCATCGCCGTGGAGGACAACAAGCCCGAGGCGATCCGCATCCTCAAGGAGATCGCGGACAAGGACATCGACCACGGGAACACCGTGCGCCTGATGACGCTGAAATCCCGCTACCCGCAGGGCGCGGAAAAGATGATGGTGCTCTCCGCCACCGGCCGCAAGGTCCCCGAGGGCAAGCTGCCGGCGGACGTGGGGTGCATCGTGATGAACGTGGCGAGCGTGGCGTTCGTGGCGCGGTACTTAAAGACCGGCAAGCCGCTCATTTCCCGTACCGTCACCGTCAGCGGCGACTGTATCGCAGACCCGAAGAACCTGCGCGTGCCTATCGGCACGTCGTTCCGGACGCTCATCGACTTCTGCGGCGGTTTTACGGAGCCGCCGGTCAAGATCCTTTCCGGCGGCCCGATGATGGGGCTTGCGGTGGTGGACACCGACGCGCCGCTGCTCAAAAGCAACAACGCCCTGCTGGCGTTCGGCAAAAACTCGGTGTACGCGAAGCCCGCGTCCCAGTGTATCCGCTGCGGGCGCTGCCACGCGGCGTGCCCGATGGGGCTGATCCCGACGAAGATCGAGGATCTGGCCCTGAAGCGCGACGCCGAAGCGCTGAAAGCAGCCGGGACGATGGTCTGCATGGAGTGCGGCTCCTGCGCCTATTCCTGCCCCGCGGGCAAGCCCCTGGTGCAGTATATGCGCCTTGCAAAAGAAGTGATAAGGGAGGCTAACGGGAAATAATGGACGAGCTCAAAAAAACGGAAACCGCCGCGCCGGCGCCCGAAACAGCGCCCCAGGCAAAACCGGGCGCAATACCGAAAAAAACCGCGGCAAAGCCTGCGGAAGAAAAAGAGATGCTGCTGGTCACCGCATCTCCCCACGTCAAAAGCCCCGCCACGGTACGCGGGATCATGCTGGACGTGATCATCGCGCTGATCCCGGCGGGCTTCGCGGGGATCGCGGTCTTCGGCCTGATGGCTGCCGTCACGATCGCCGTGTGCGTATGCGGCTGCGTAGTCGCCGAATGGATCTGGTGCAAGGCCATGAAAAAGCCCATGACCGTGGGGGACCTGAGCGCCGTGGTCACCGGCCTGCTGCTGGCGTACAACCTGCCGGTGGGCATCCCGCCCTGGATGTGCCTGATCGGCTGCTTCGTGGCGATCATCGTGGTCAAGCAGTTTTTCGGGGGCATCGGCAAAAACTTTGCAAACCCCGCCATCACCGCGCGTATCGTGCTGCTGGTCTCCTTTGCCTCCGCCATGACGAACTTTACCGCCCCGAAGGCGGCGGACGCCGTGACGAGCGCGACGCCGCTGGCGATCATCGGCTCGCCGGCAGACTTTGCCGCCGCCGAAGCGCTGCCGAAGCTCACCGACATGCTTCTGGGCCTGCACGCCGGGTGCATCGGCGAAGTGTGCTCCGCCGCGCTGCTGCTGGGCGCCGTATACCTGCTGGCCCGCCGTGTGATCAGCCCCGTGATCCCGCTGTGCTACGTGGGGACCGTGGCGGTGTTCATGCTGCTGGCATCAAAATTTGATTTTACCTATATGCTCTATGAGATCCTGGCGGGCGGCCTGCTGCTGGGCGCGTTCTTTATGGCGACCGACTACACCACCTCGCCCATCAACACCCTCGGCAAAGCCGTGTTCGGCGTGGGCTGCGGCCTCCTGACCGCAGTGATCCGGCTGTACGGTTCGCTGCCGGAGGGCGTATCCTATTCCATTCTGCTGATGAACATCGCCTGCCCGCTGATCGAAAAGTTCACGACGCCGGCGTACTTCGGGCAGATCAAGGAAAAACGGAAGAAAAAAGAGAAAGGGGGCGCCGCCGCATGAAAACGAAGGATATCCTCCTCACGGCCCTCAAGCTCTTTCTGATCTGCGCCGTGGCAGCCGGGCTTCTGGCTGCCGTCAACGGCGTGACCGCTAAAAAGATCGACGAGATCAACACCCAGAACGCCCTGGCCGCACAAAAAGAGGTCCTGCCGGACGCGGTCAGCTTTGAGGACCTCACCCTTACGGACGGCGCCGCGGGCGCCGCGGGCAAGGACGCCGACGGGAACACCGTCGGGTACGTGTTCACCACCTCCGCCAACAGCTACGGCGGCACGCTGAAGCTGATGACCGGCTTTGACGCCGACGGCGCCGTGACCGGGATCAGCATTCTGGAGATCAACGACACGCCGGGCCTCGGCATGAACGCCAAACGGCCCGACTGGCTCGGCCAGTTCAAGGGCAGGACCGACGACCTGCAGGTGACGAAGGACGGCGGCACGGGGGACGCGGCGATAGACGCCATCACCAGCGCCACCATCACTTCCCGCGCGGTGGTCAGCGCCGTCAACGCGGCGCGCGAGCTCTACCGGGAAGCCGCCGCACAGTGAGAGGAGGAAGCGACATGGCACAAGAAAAAAAGAGCCTCGGTCAGGAACTGACCAAAGGCTTTCTGAAAGAAAACCCCGTTCTGCGGCTGGTGCTGGGCACCTGCCCCACGCTCGCCACCTCCACCTCGGTGGTCAATGGCGTGGGCATGGGCATTGCCGCCACGATCGTACTGATCTGCTCGAACGTCGCCATTTCGGCGCTGCGCAAGGTGATCCCCGCCAAGGCGCGTATCCCGGCGTACATCGTGATCATCGCCTCGTTCGTGACCATGGTACAGTTGCTCGTCAAGGCGTTCGTTCCGGCGCTTGACAAGTCGCTGGGCGTGTTTTTACCGCTGATCGTGGTCAACTGCATCATCCTGGGCCGCGCGGAGGCGTTCGCGGGCAAAAACCCGGTACTCGCCAGCGCGGCGGACGGCCTCGGCATGGGGATCGGCTTCACCGCCGCCCTGTTCTGCATGGGGACCGTCAGAGAGATCCTCGGCGCCGGCACCTTCCTGTCCGGCATCGATTCCATGATCGGCGGCAGCTTTACCGGCTTTGACTTTACCGAGGGGCTCGCAAAGGTGGGCCTCGCGCCGATGACGCTGTTCATTCTGCCCGCCGGCGGCTTCTTCGTATTCGGCATGCTGATGGCTGCCGCGAACCGGCTGGCGGAGCGCAAAGGCAAAGAAAAAGCCACGCTCTCCTGCGCCGGCTGCCCGCACGCCGCGACCTGCGCCGACCTGAATAAAAACTGCGAACCCGCAGAGAAGGAGGCTCAGGCGAAATGAAATTCTTTATCGCTTTACTGGTCATGGGGATTCTGACGCAGAACTTTGTTCTGGCAAAGTTCCTCGGCATCTGCCCGTTCCTCGGGGTCTCCAAAAAACTGAATACGGCCGTGGGCATGTCCGCCGCCGTGATCTTCGTCATGCTGCTGGCCACCGCCGCCACCTATCCGCTGAACATGCTGCTGGAGAAATACGGCCTCGGTTACCTGCAGACCATCGTGTTCATCCTTGTGATCGCGGCGCTGGTGCAGATGGTGGAGATCGTGCTGAAAAAATACGTCAAATCGCTGTACCAGGCGCTGGGCATCTACCTGCCGCTGATCACCACCAACTGCGCGGTGCTGGGCGTGGTGATCCTGAACATCGACAACATCGGCATTTACAGCGCCCAGGGCTTCGGGTTCTGGCACGCCATGGTCAACTCCTTCGCCGCCGGCGCGGGCTTTATGCTCGCCATGGTGCTGTTTGCGGGCGTGCGCTCCAGGCTTGAGAGCGCCGACGTCCCGAAGGCGCTGGAGGGCCTGCCGATCACGCTGGTGTCCGCGTCCATCGTCTCCATGAGCTTTCTGGGCTTTTCGGGACTGGTGGAAGGCCTGCACCTGCTGGGCTGAGGAGGTACGCATATGGAAATCATGGATATTCTGCTTCCCGTCGGTATCGTTGCCGGGATCGGTCTGCTCGCGGGCCTGCTGCTGGCGTTCCTCTCCAAAGTGATGGCGGTGCCGGTGGATGAAAAGGCCGCCGCCATTGAAGAGATCCTGCCCGGGGCAAACTGCGGTTCCTGCGGCTTTTCGGGCTGCGCGGGCTACGCCGCGGCGCTGGGCGCCGGCAAAACGACCGACACGGGGCTTTGCAACCCCGGCGGCACCGAGGTCTCCAGACAGATCGCGGAGATCATGGGCCTTGCCGCCGCCGAGATCACCCCGATGGCGGCCGTGGTGCACTGCATGGGCAACGGCGAAAACGCAAAGAAAAAGATGGTCTACGACGGCGTGCAAAGCTGCAAAATGGCGGCCCAGCTCTTCGGCGGAGACAAGGAATGCATCTACGGCTGCGTGGGGCTCGGCGACTGCGCCGCGGTATGCCCCTACGACGCCATCCGTATCTGCAACGGCGTTGCGGTGGTGCAGTATGAAAAGTGCCGCGCCTGTAAGGCCTGTATCGCCGCGTGCCCCAAAAAGCTCATCTCCCTGATGCCCAAGGACCGCGCCGTTGCCGCCGTCATGTGCCGCAATCACGACAAGGGCGCCATAACCCGCAAGGAATGCAAGGTGGGCTGCATCGGCTGCATGAAGTGCGTAAAGGCCTGCGAAGCGGGCGCGATTACCATGGACAACAACGTGGCTGTGATCGACGCCGCCAAATGCACCGGCTGCGGCAAATGCCGCGACGGCTGCCCGACGGGAGCGATCCACTTGCTTCATGAATCCATTCATGAAGCAAATGGATGAGTGAAGAAATAAGCGTGAAGTGCGGATAGTCGACATTACGCAACAGCCTCCGAGGTACGCCGACTTTTGCAAAGATACAAAGTTATAAAAGTTACAAAGTTAAAAATGCGGGCGGGCTCCGCCCGCACCCGATTATAGAACAGCAGACTTTAAAGTCCGATTTTCTATAATGCCGGCCGCAGTCCCCGACACGTTTCGGCGCAGCCGAAACTCATCACTCCCGGCGAAGCCGGGTACATCACTCGCCGTCAGGCGAACATCACTCGCCGTCAGGCGAACATCACGCCGCGCAGCGGCTCATCACTGCGCCGCCAGGCGCTGCATTATAGACGGGGCTGCTGCGTTTTGCGGGCTTATTATGATCAACGCCGCGGCAGCGGCGTACCGAAATTCCTAATTCCTAACTCCTAACTCCTTATTTTTATCCGTTTCAGCCTAATCACAGCTATCCCACATATATTATAAAGGAGCCTCTGCTTATGAAACCCTTCATGGACCGGGATTTTCTGCTTTCCACCGACACAGCCAGGCGTCTGTTCGCCGCCTGCGAAAACGAGCCGATCTTCGACTGGCACTGCCACCTCTCCCCGAAGGAGATCTGCGAAAACAAAACGCCTTCGTCCATCGCCGAATTATGGCTGGCGGGCGACCATTACAAGTGGCGCGCCATGCGCGGCGCCGGCGTGCCGGAGAAGTATATCACGGGCGACGCCTCCCCCTATGAAAAATTCAAGGCGTGGGCGGCGTGCATGCCGCTGTTCATCGGCAACCCGCTTTACCACTGGACGCATCTGGAATTACAGCGGTATTTCGGCATTTACGAGCCGCTGAGCGAGAAGACCGCCGATAAGATCTGGGAGGAAGCCAACGCGAAGATCGCCGCGGGCGGTTTTACGCCCCGGGAGCTGATCAAAAACTCCAACGTCGTGTGCGTATGCACCACCGACGACCCGGCGGATTCTCTGGAATACCACAGGCTGATCGCGGAGGATCAGAGCTTTCCCGTGAAGGTGCTTCCGGCTTTCCGCCCCGACAAGGCGCTTGCCATTGAAGCGCCCTCTTTCCTGCCGTGGCTCTCGGCGCTGGAAACCGCCGTGGGACGCAGGATCGAGAGCTACGCCGCGCTGAAGGAGGCGCTGCTGGAACGCGTATGCTTTTTTGAAAAGATGGGCTGCCGCGCCACCGACCACGCGTTTACGCCCGCGCCCTACCGCCGGATGCGCGACAGCGACCTGGAGGAAGTCTTCCGCAAGGCGCTGGCGGGAGAGACGCTCACCGCCGACGAGGCGGAGGGCTACAAAACGGAACTGTTCCGCTTTCTTGCAGGGGAATACGCGAAACGCGGCTGGGCAATGGAGATCCACATCGGCCCCATGCGCAACAACAATACCCGGATGCTGCGCGCCATCGGTCCGGATACCGGCTTCGATTCCATCGCGGACGTGGAGATCGCCTGTAAGCTCTCGCGCCTGCTGGATTCGCTGGACAGCGAGGGGCGGCTTCCCCGTACGGTCCTGTTCTGCCTGAACCCGAAGGACAACTACGTTTTGGGGTCCATGCTCGGCAATTTCCAGTCCGACGAAGCAAAGTCCAAGATCCAGTTCGGCTCCGGCTGGTGGTTCAACGACAACATCGACGGCATGCGCGCGCAGCTTGCCGCCCTGGCAAACCTCGGCGTGCTGGCGCATTTCGTGGGCATGGTGACGGACTCCCGCTCCTTCCTGTCCTACCCGCGCCACGAGTATTTCCGCAGGATCCTGTGCGAGTACGTCGGCGGACTTGTGGAAAACGGCGAATACCCCGCCGACATGGAAACGCTGGAGCGCATTGTCAAAAACATCGCCTTTGGCAACGCAAAGGAATACTTCGGTCTTGAATGAGGGCCGCGCGGCGCAGTCTGACCGTCAGGCAGCGCCGCAGAAAAAAGCAGAGACCACCCGAATTTTGAGAAAGGACGGCGCCCCGTACATACCCTCGCCAGGCAGAAACCGGCATTTTTGACAAGCAATTTTCTTTACATCAAAACAGGCACGCTTTTACACCGGAAAGAACATTGCTTTACACCTGACAAGGGACCCGGTTCCCTTATTACGCTGCCCGGCAGGTCTCCGTCCCCCGACGGACGCAAAAAAACGGGGAGGATCGCCGATAATTTTATGAACGTACTTCGTTTTCTTATGCCGAAAGCACAGGTGGAGTATGTGCAGATCGAATCCACCGTCCGGCAGGGGTTGGAGAAAATGCGCTTCCACGGGTTTTCCGCGATCCCGGTCATCGACAAGGACGGGAAATACCGGGGCACCGTGACCGAGGGCGACTTTTTGTGGGCGCTGTACAACGACGGCGAGCCGGATCTGAAAAAGCTGGAAAAGCGGGAGCTCAAAAGCATCATGCGCAAGCGCTACAACGCGATCCGCGCCGGGGCCTCCATCGATGAGATCCTGTCCACCGCCATCAACCAGAACTTCGTCCCCGTGGTGGACGACCGCGATATGTTCATCGGGATCATCACCCGCAAGGCGATCATCCAATACCTTGCGACGGTGGAGACCGAACTGCCCGATGCGGCGCCCGAGGCGGCGACTGAGGCGGCGACTGAGGCGCCGCAGCTAAATTCGCCTTCGGCGAGCTAAATTGACCTCCGGTCAGCTAAATTCGCCTCCGGCGAGCTAAATTCGCTTCGCGAGCTGATTTAGCATTGAACGCCATCAAATAATTCAGCTGCGAGCGCAAGCGAGCAATTTAGCTGCGAGCGCAAGCGAGCAATTTAGCTGCGAGCGTCAGCGAGCAATTTAGCTGCGAAGCGCCAGCGAAGCAATTTAGCTGCGAAGCGCCAGCGAAGCAATTTAGCTGCGAAGCGCAAGCGAGCAATTTAGCTGCGAAGCGCCAGCGAAGCAATTTAGCTGCGAGCGCAAGCGAGCAATTTAGCTGCGAGCGCAAGCGAGCAATTTAGCTGCGAGCGTTAAGCAAGCAACAGGGGGCGGCGTTTGTCCGTCCTGTTTTTGACAGGCAAAAACAATATTTATCTGTATAAAATATTACGGATCGACCGCAACAGAAAGGAAACGTCTATGAAACGAGCAAGCGGCGTGCTGCTGCATATCTCCTCCCTGCCGGGCGCGTACTCCCACGGCGCGTTCGGCGACCCTGCCAAGCGCTGGATCGACCGGCTTTCGGAAAACGGCTTCACCTGGTGGCAGGTGCTGCCCTTCTGCCTGCCGGACGCGTGCAACTCCCCGTATAAATCGTACAGCGCCTTCAGCATCAATCCCTATTTCATCGATCTGAAGCAGCTCGCCGACGCGGGGCTTTTAACGCCCGAAGAACTGAAAAACGCCCAGCAAAACACGCCCTTTATCTGTGAGTTTTCGCGGCTGAAAAGAGAGCGCCTCGCGCTCCTTGCCGCCGCTGCCGACAGATTCACGGACGATGCGGCGCTGGAAGCCTTTCTGGCGGCCCACCCGCACACGGCGCATTTCTGCACGTTTATGGCGCTGAAAGCCGCGAACGGCGAGCGGGAGTGGCAGACGTGGACGACCGACGAACCGGATCCCGGCGCGCTGCGTTTATGGCAGTTTACGCAGTATACGGCGTTTCTCCAGTGGCAGGCGATCAGGGATTACGCAAAAGAAAACGGCGTCAAGATCATCGGGGACCTGCCGATCTACGTCTCTCTGGATTCCGCCGACGTGTGGGCGGACCCGGAGCAGTTTTTGCTGGACGACGACCGGTATCCCGCCTGCGTCGCGGGCGTGCCGCCGGATTATTTCAGCGCGGACGGCCAGCTCTGGGGCAACCCCCTGTACGACTGGGAAAAGATGAAGGCCGACGGCTACCGCTGGTGGACCGAGCGCATGGCGTTTATGACCGAGCTGTTCGACGGCGTCAGGATCGACCATTTCAGGGGCTTTGAGAGCTATTACAGCATCCCCGCCGAAGAAAAGACCGCCAAAAACGGCGTCTGGAAGAAGGGCCCGGGACTGGAGCTGATCGAGACGCTGAAGGCCGCCTGCGGCGATATGCTGCTGATCGCGGAGGACCTGGGCGACGTGACCGAAGCCGTGCACAAGCTGGTGGCGGACAGCGGCTGCCCCGGCATGCGGGTGCTGCAGTTCGCGTTTTTAGGCGATCCGGATTCCCCGCACATGCCGCACAATTATACGAATAACAGCGTGGCGTACACCGGCACCCACGACAACAATACGCTGCTCGGCTTCGTCTGGGAGATGGACGAGGGCAGCCGCCGCTATATGCTGCAGTATTTCGGCTACGACAACCCCAACTGGGACCGCTGCTACGATACACTGCTTTCCGGCATGTTCCGCTCCCACGCCGGGCTGCTTATAATGCCCGTACAGGACCTGCTGCTCTACGGCAGCGACACCCGCTTAAACCGCCCCGGCACCGTGGAGGACAACTGGAACTACCGCGTCACCGAGGACCAGTTGCGGCAGATCAACTGGGAAAAATTCCGCAGATGGAACATTCTCTTTGCAAGAGAAAAAAATAAGTAAGGAGCCCTTATGTTACCCGAACTCTTATCCTCCCGCGCCCTTCCGCCGTTAAAAAGCCGCGGCGAGATGCTGGAGACGCTGCTGGAAAACGAATACGGCGTTCTGCCGGAGACGGACGTCAAAATCGCCGTCGGCAAAGAAACGGTGCTCGAAAACCGGCTGGACCTGGGCAGGGCGGCGCTTTCCGAAGTCCCGTTCACCGTCACGACGCCCCGCGGCAGCCATACGTTCCCGCTGCGCCGGCTGCTGCATAACGACGGCAAAAAACGCCCGTTCGTGGTGTTTATGGACTTTTCCGACCGCGCGCCCAGCTTCTATTTCCCGGTGGAACGGGTCGCCGAACGCGGGTTTGACGTGCTGAGCTTCTGCTACACGGACGTTACTTCCGACGACGGGGATTTTACGTCGGGGCTCGCTCCCCTGCTGCTGCCGCAGGGGCAAAACACGCCCGACGCCGCAGGCAAACTGCGCATCTGGGCGTTTGCCGCAAGCCGCGTGCTGGACTACGCCGAAACGCTGCCCGGGCTCGATATGCCTGACGCCGCCGTGCTGGGCCATTCCCGCCTCGGCAAAACGGCGCTGCTGGCGGGCGCCACGGACGAGCGGTTCCGTTTCGTGCTCTCCAACAACGCCGGCTGCGCCGGCGACAGCCTCGCAAGAGGCGGTCTGGGCCGGACCGGGCAAAAGGGCAAACACGGCGGGCCCGGGGAATCCGTTGCCGCCATCAGCCGCGTTTTTCCGTTCTGGTTCTGCAAAAATTATCTGCGCTACGCCGAAACGAACGAACCGGCGGGCTTTGACCAGCATGATCTGCTTGCGTGCATTGCCCCGCGGTTCGTGCACGTCGGGATCGCCGATATGGACGACTGGGCGGACCCGGTCTCGCAGAAACTGTGCTGCCTCGCCGCCTCCCCCGCGTGGGAGGAGACGGGACTTCCGGGCTTCGTGTACGACGATGTCCCGCCCGCCCCCGGCGACGCCGCCATGGCGGGGCGCGTGGGCTGCCACTGCCGCAGCGGCCCCCATTTTCTGTCGTACCGTGACTGGGAGGTCTATCTCGATTTCATAGAGGGGCATATACAAAGATATACATAAAAACATCAAACGAGGTGTATTCTTGACAAACCACCTTCCGACACGCAAAAAGAACAGGTTACCGAAAGAGGTTTACGCAGCAGCAGGTATTTACTTCATAACGATATGCACTGAAGAACGCCGGTTCCTTTTTTGGAAGAATTCAGAAGAAGATACCCTGTCAGAATACGGGCTGACTGCAAAAAGAATCCTTCTTTCCCTGCCGGATCGCTTTCCTGCTATCCGGATCATAGAATATTGTATTATGCCGGATCATATTCATTTGCTTATTTCGCTGAGACCGGATGAAACAGCATCCGGCAAAACAAGCATTCAAAACGTTGTCGGATGTTTTAAAGCAAGAACAACAAAAGCGATCGGCACGGGAAAAACCGTTTGGCAGAAAGGTTTTTATGACCACATTGTACGCGGGCAAGAAGACTTTGACAGTGTCAGGCAATACATCCAGTTCAACCCCTACATCTATTTAGAAAAGAAAAAAGAGGGCAAATCTTGACCGCCCGCCGCCTCACGAACAGATGCCGTGTTCCGCTTGATTGTATTTATCTATCAAACAGACGTTGATTTTTCTCTTTTTCGCCTTTGCGTTTTTTTTACGTTTTGCGGGCGGTCGGTGCCCGCCCCTACCGTTCTTTGTAGGTACAATCGATTATTGCAGGGACCATGCGGGCGGCCCGCCCCTACCGTTCTTTGTAGGTACAATCGATTATTGCAGGTGCTTTGTGGGCGGTCATGTCCGCCTCAACCGCTGGCTGTATTATTTACTTCAGCAGCTTTCTTTCATTCCCCACCGCCGCCTTCGGGCGGCGTTTTTATTACGGAAAACGTAAACCGGATACAAAATCGGTTGTATATAATAGACAATTATTATAATAAATCTTTAATAATTAAAAGAAAATTATTGAAATTTGTTTTTATTTCCTGTATAATGAAAGATGCATCAAACCCACTATACAGAGGAGGACAAACATGCGAACGAACAACAAACTGAAAAAAGTGTTGTCGCTTGTGCTGTCGGTCGTCATGGTCTTTACCATGATCCCGACCATTTCCGTCCTTTTTACGGAAAAAGCGCAGGCGTACACGAACTACACCAAGACCTACGGTCATTACTACTATTATGTCAACGGAACCCAGTTTGTTTACAAAACTGCGCTTTACTATTCCAGCTCCAGCAACAGCGACGCGGAGGATAACATCCGCAGCAGAGGCTATACCCCCTACGGGATGAACTTCAACGCCGGCGACAAAAGCTCGAGCAAATACGTCCACGGCGGGTATATCACGACGACCGACCCCGTCATCGCCACCAAGGCGTTCCGTATGGATCACGAAGGCGACGAGCTGGATTCCTACCAGAGCGACGTCAACGGCTACACCTGCACGTTTTACAAGGTCGGTTCCGGCGCGCACGATACCACGCCCGCGATCATGGACGGCGCGGTGGATCTGAACAAGGGCAACGGCGGCGACGACATCAAGCTCTATACGTCCCCCGACATCAACGCCGGGCCCGCGATCACATCCATCGCCATGCGCGGCGACCGCCCCGCAGAGGACGCCTATAACCCGCTGCTCAACGACGGCTATACCGTGGCGACGAGCTTCCAGAACACCACGAGCTATCAGGATACCAACGAGGGCGTAGGCAAAAGCAGCGACTACAACTACCTTGGCTACAAATCCTCCTGCACGGAGCTGACCGTAGACCCGCTGTACTGGGCGTACAAAATGGCGCGTGAGACCTATGAAAACGGGTACACAGGCAACAGTTCACTCAACAGCGCCCTGAACACCGCGCAGACGATCCTTGCCGACCTGAACGACGGGTATACCTGTACCTATACGCAGGCAAACATCGACTCCGCGAAAAACAATCTGCTGAGCGCCCTGCCGTCGATCAGCCTGAACACGACGGCCAACGTCAATATCTCCGTGGGGGGCGAGGGCTACTGCTATAAGTTTACCGCCTCCTCCTCCACCAGCCACGCGTTCTGGGCGCAGGCCACCGAATCCAACCGGGACAACTGCGCTTACATCTACAATGCCTCCGGTTCGCAGCTTGCCTACAACGACGACATCGGTTCCTCCAACAGCAGGCACACCGCTCTGGGCGTCCACAACTGGCAGCATTACGCCACGGCCGACCTGTCCTCCGGTACGACCTACTATATGTATACGAAGTTCCTGAACAGCGGCACGACCAGCAGCTATCCCGTAAAGGTCAGCCTGAACCGGACCATCAAATTCCATCCCGCAACGAACGGAAACGATGTGGAAGTCGTGAACCTGCCCGTGGGACACCCCAACACGAATTTCAACACGATGGCGGGCTTTACCCGTGAAAACCACACGCTGGTCGGCTGGTCCAACAACGCCGGCAAGGCGTATCAGACAGTTGCGAACGTGGACACGATCCCGAACACCAGCGACCTTTACGCGCTGTGGTTCCAGACCAACGCGCCGACGCTGACTGCCAACAACGACTACACGGCGACCATCGCGTACGGCTATGAAATGGAACTGTATAAGTTCACGCCGTCCGTAACAAGGGATTACCTGATCTACGGTAAGTCTTCCACCGACGACATGGTGCTTCTTTATGACAGCAACCACGCCAACGGCGCTCCGGAGATCGCCTCCGACGACGACGATAACGGCGGCGTCAAATCCAACTACGGCGTCGACTTCGGACAGGCAGGCACGCAGTTTGTCCTGAAGAAGCAGCTCACCGCCGGGCAGACCTACTACTACGGCGTAAAGTTCTACTCCACCGGCACCGGCAGTCTCCCGTTCCGGTTTGAAGAGATCTACGACGTCACCTACAACGCCAACGGCGGCTCCGGCGCGCCCGCAGCACAGAAGAAGTTTTACGGCAAAAACCTTACGCTGAGCGCCACCTCGCCCTCCCGTACGGGCTATACCTTCCTCGGCTGGAGCACCAGCTCCACGGCGACCTCCGCAAACAGCGCCTACAACGGCGGCGCGACCTATTCTTCCAATGCGGACCTGAAGCTGTACGCCGTATGGAAGGCGAACAACTACACGGTCACGCTCAATAACCAGGGCGCGACCAGCGGCGGCACGGCGCAGGTCACCGCCACCTATGATAGCGCGATGCCCTCCGCCACCATGCCCACCAAAACCGGCTATACCTTCGGCGGGTACTACTCCGGCGAAAACGGCACCGGCACCCAGTATTACACGGCGGCAGGCGCCTCCGCCAGAGCCTGGAACATCGCCGCCGACACCACGCTCCATGCAAAGTGGACCGCCAACAGCTACAAAGTCCATTTCGACGGCAACGGCGCCACCTCCGGCACCATGAGCGATCAGAGCTTCACCTACGACGTTTCGCAGAACCTGACGCAAAACGCTTTCGGCCGCGCCTACACCGTGACCTACAACGGCAACGGCGGCACGCCCGCAAAGACCAGCGACACGGCGACCTATACCTTTAACGGCTGGGCGCTCTCCGCGACAGGAACAAAAGCCTATAACGACAAGCAGAGCGTTTCGAACCTTGCGCCCTCCGGCACAAAGAACCTGTACGCAAACTGGACCTCCAAGTCCGTGACCCTGCCCACGGCGACCCGCACGGGCTACGACCTTGCCGGCTGGTATTCCGCGGCAAGCGGCGGCACCAAATACGGCAACGCAAACGCCGCCTACACGCCCACCGGAAACGTTACCATGACCGCGCAGTGGACCGGCTATCCCTACAAGGTCACCTTTAACGGCAACGGCGCCACCGCCGGCACCATGACGCAGCAGGATTTTGTTTACGGCACCGCGCAGAACCTGTCCGAAAACAAATATTCCCGCGCCTACACCGTCACCTTCAACTACAAGGACGGCCGCAGCAACACCTCGGCGACCGCGACCGCGACCTTCAACGGCTGGGCTACGTCCGCCTCCGGCGCAAAGGTCTATAACGACAAGCAGAACGTAAGCAATCTGACGACCACCAAGAACGGCACCTTCCCGCTGTACGCGAACTGGACGCCGGGCACCGTTACGCCGCCCACGCCCACACGCAACGGCTACACCTTCATGGGCTGGTATACGAACGAAGCCTGCACCACTGCGGCAACGCTGTCGAACGGCAAGTATACGCCGACCGCGAATACGGTCCTGTACGCAAAGTGGGATGAGATCAGCTACACCGTCACCTTTGACGTGGACGGCGGCAATGCGATCGCGGCGCTTGGATACAAGACGAGCGATACCTCTGCCCTGCCGGCAGCCGAAAAGACCGGCTATTCCTTCATTAACTGGAAGGTCACTTCGGCGGACGGAAGCTGGACCGCGAACGCGACTTACACCGCCGGCACAAGCGTCAACGGCAAGTACGGCAGCCCCACGCTCAAAGCCCAGTACGAGCCCACTCCCTACACCGTTACGTATGTGGTTGACGGCGTGTCCACCACAGCGAATTACAACATCGAAAGCACCGGCAAGCTGCCCTCCCGGAGCAAGACCGGCTATGACTTCATCGGCTGGGCGATTTCGGACAACACTGGCAACTGGACCGAAACCACGCCTCTTGCCGCAGACACCCCGCTTGCCGGCCGCTACGGAAGCGTGACCCTGACCGCACAGTGGAGAGCGAAGACCTATACCGCCTCCTACGAGCTCGGCACGGGCGCAACCACCGACGGCGCGCCGCTGAACGTGGACCATGACGGGACCTACACGTTTACGGTCAGCCTCGACGCGGGCCACAACCAGAACATCCCCACCGTGACCGCCGTCGGCGCAGCGGTTTCGCAGACAGTTTCCGGCAATACGATCACCGTGACCCTGTCGAACGTCACCGGCAACGTGACTGTCACCGTGCCCACCACGCCCAACACCTACACGCTGACCATCAACGGCAACGCCGGCTTTACAAGTGAGGATACCGGCAAGACCGTCCAGCACGGCAACGCCCTGACCTTTACCATCACGCTTTCCGACGGCTACACGCAGACCGCGCCCACCGTCACGAAGGACGGCGTGACGGTCCCCGTCAAGTCCTCTTCCGGCAACGCCTACACCTATGAGATCGGCAACGTCACCGCCGACGTGACCGTGGACGTTTCCACCACCAAGAACACATACAGCGTAACGCTGACCGCGGACGCCGGCGCAACCGTCAGCCCGTCCGGCGCCAATACCGTGACCCACGGCGAGAACTTCTCCTTCTCCGTGACGCCCAAGACCGGCTACACGCAGAACGCGCCCACCGTAAAGGTCAACGACGCTTCGGTTACCGCCGACAGCGTTGTGAACGGCGTTTACAATTTCGTGATCGCAAACGTCACCGAAGCAAAGGCCGTGACCGTGGAAAGCACGATCAACAAGTACACCGTCACCTTTAAGGATGAGGACGGCACGGTCCTGCTGGCTGCCGCCGAATACGACTACGGCACCCCCGCCGCCGATATCGCGACGCCTGCCGATCCCACCAAGAACGCGACCCAGCAGTACACCTACACCTTCAACGGCTGGGATCAGGAGATCGCGGACGTGACCGCTGACGTCGTCTACACCGCTACCTACTCCTCCACCGTCAACAAGTACACCGTTACCTTCAAGGATGAGGACGGCACGGTCCTGCTGGCTGACGACTACGACTACGGTACCTCAGCCGCCGATATCGCGAAGCCCGCCGATCCCACCAAGAACGCGACCCAGCAGTACACCTACACCTTCAACGGCTGGGATCAGGAGATCGCGGACGTGACCGACGACG
>JAFRNP010000080.1 GCA_017430145.1 Clostridia bacterium | reverse complement strand
CGCATATCTCTTCAAGGTTGAAGGGACACACGTTGCTGGCCATTGATACGGCGATACCGGTGTTTGAGTTCACAAGCACTGTGGGGAAGGTCGCCGGGAGCAGTGTGGGCTCCTGCATGGTATTATCGTAGTTGGGCACGAAGTCCACTGTGTCACGGTCTATGTCACGGAAGAGCTCGTTGCATATCTTCTCCAGCTTTACCTCTGTATATCGGGGGGCGGCAAAGTGCATCTTGCTGGAGTACTGCTTTCCGAAGTTTCCCTTGGAGTCGATATAGGGGTGCAGCAGGGCTTCGTTCCCGCGGGTCAGGCGCACCATGGTCTCGTAGATCGCCTGGTCGCCGTGGGGGTTCAGCTTCATGGTCGCGCCCACGATATTGGCGCTTTTGCTTCTGCCGCCGTTCAAAAGCCCCATCGTATACATGGTATACAGGAGCTTGCGGTGGGAGGGCTTGAAGCCGTCGATCTCCGGGATCGCGCGGGAAAGGATCACGCTCATGGCGTAGGGCATATAGTTCTGTTCCAGCGTATCGGTCACAAGCTGGCTCTCGATCACGCCGGCGCCGGGAATATGGGCGTTTGCGGCGGGCGCGCCCTGCGAAACAGGTTTGTCTTCCGTTTTTTTCTTTCTTGCCATTCGAAATAACTCTCCTTAACTGACGTCCGCCAGATCGATATAGTCGCCGCCGTTACGGGCGATATAGTCTTTTCTGCCCTGCAGGTTGTCGCCCTGCAGCAGGTCGAATTTTTCCGCCACCGCCTGCGGATCGAAATCGGGCTCCACCCGGATGAGCCGCCGGGTCTCGGGGTTCATGGTGGTCAGCCACATCATGTCGGGCTCGTTTTCGCCCAGGCCCTTGGAGCGCTGGATCGAATACTTCGCGCTGCCGATCTCCTCCAGCGCCTGCTGTTTTTCCATCTCGTTGTAGGCAAACCAGGTCTGTTTGCCGGAGGTGATCTCGTACAGCGGGCTTTCCGCGATATACACCCTGCCCTCTTTTAACAGCGTCGGCATCAGGCGGTAGATCATGGTCAGGATCAGCACACGGATCTGGAAGCCGTCCACGTCCGCGTCGGTGCAGATGATGACCTTGTTCCAGCGCAGGTTTTCGATATTGAATTCCGGCACGCCCTTCACGGCCTTGCCCGAGACCTCCACGCCGCAGCCGAGGATCTTTATAAGGTCCGTGATGATCTCGCTTTTGAACACCTTGGAAAGATCGGCCTTTAAGCAGTTCAGGATCTTGCCCCTCACGGGCATGATCGCCTGGAAAGCGGAATCTCTGGCCTGCTTGCAGGCGCCCAGCGCCGAATCGCCCTCCACGATGAAGATCTCGCGCTCCGCCACGTTTTTGGAACGGCAGTCCGCAAATTTTTCGATGCGGTTGAGCATATCCTTGCCGCCGGAAAGGGTCTTCTGCACGCTCAGGCGCGTGGCCTCCGCCTTGACGCGGGAACGCATGTTGATCAGGATCCGCTCGCAGATTTTGTCCGCGTCCAGCCGGTTCTCGGCAAAATAGACCTCCAGCTGGTGGCGGAAGAACGCGGTCATGGCCTCCTGGATAAAGCGGTTGTTGATCGCCTTTTTCGTCTGGTTCTCGTAGGAGGTCTGCGTGGAGAAGGACGAGACCACCAGCATCAGGCAGTCCTCGATATCCTGAAAGCCGATCTTAGGGTCCGCCTTGTTATATTTGCCGTTGAGCTTGAGGTACTGGTCGATCTGTGAGACGAACGCCGACCGAACCGCCTTTTCCGGCGCGCCGCCGTACTCAAGGAAGCTGGAATTATGGTAATACTCCTTACAGGCGCTTTTGGCGGAAAAACAGATGGCGGCGGTGATCTTTACCCGGTACTCGGGCATATCCTCCCGGTCTTTGCCGGTGCGCTCGGTCTCCCAGAACTGTACGGGGGTCAGGGAGCTGTCCCCGGCAAGCTCGGTGAGGTAATCGACGATGCCGTTCTGATAGCAGTATTCAAAGGTCTCGAATTTATTGGCGGCGGTCTCGTTTTTCAGGACCAGCAGCAGGCCGTTGTTGACGACCGACTGCTTTTTGAGCACCTCCTGAAAATAGGACAGCGGGATATCGATATCCGTAAACACGTCCAGATCCGGCAGCCAGCGGATGCGCGTGCCGGTATCGCGTTTGGCATACTCCTCTTTTTTAAGGCCGCCCACGTTTTCTCCCTTTTCAAAATGGAGCGTATACAGGTACCCGCCGGTGCGGATCTCGGCGTCCATATAACGGGAGGCGTACTGCGTGGAGCAAAGCCCGAGGCCGTTGAGCCCCAGCGCGAAATCGTAGCCGCCGCTCTGGGATTCGTCGTATTTGCCGCCGGCGTACATCTCGCAGAACAGCAGCTCCCAGTTGTAGCGCTGCTCGTTGGGGTTATAATCCACCGGCATGCCTCTGCCGAAATCCTGCACCTCGATGGAATGGTCGAGATACCGCGTGACGACGATCTTTTTGCCGTAGCCCGCCCGCGCCTCGTCTATGGAGTTGGAAATGATCTCAAACACCGCGTGCTGGCAGCCGTCCAGCCCGTCCGAACCGAAGATGACGGCGGGGCGCTTGCGTACGCGTTCGGCGCCTTTGAGCGCCTTGATGCTTTCGTTGCCGTATTCTTTTTTCTTTGCCATGGTTTACGGGGCAAATGCCCTTCCTTTCTGAATGCTGAAAACTGTGTGCTAATAAAACACTGATTCATTATATATCATACCTATTTTATGCGCTTTCGTCAAGTGTTTTTTGTCTTTGCGCAGGTTTTATGCGTTTTTGTTTTTTTGTACAGACGGTAAATTTTTAACAAAACCTATTGAAAAGGCTAATTGATCGGAGTAAAATAGAAAAGTAAACAAATTGCGTTTATGAAAACGCGGAAAGGAAACAACGGAGGGCACGCCTTCCGTTAAGAAAAACGCCATGAAAAAACTGCTTGCGCTTTTGCTCACCCTTTCGCTGATCCTTTGTTCCTTTGCCTTAGCGGCGCACGCCGAAGACGGCTGCGGCTGCGGCCACACGCCGATCATCCACGTCTGCGGCCTGGGCGCAAAGCTCTACGACGGGGATACGCTGGTTTTCCCGCCAACAAAGGACACGATCCTGAAGGCGGTAAAGAACACCGTCGGCGCCGTCTCTCCCCTGCTTACGGGCTCCGCCTCCATGTGGCAGCAGGAAAAGCTTTTAAAGGTCGCCCAGACCATTTTCGGGGATATCGGCCTTGACGAAAACGGCGACCCGACGTCCGGCATCGGCATCCATTTCAACTACCGGCCCGATACCTCGTGCCACAAGACCGGCGACATGATCGATTTTGACCACGACTGGCGGCTCGATCCTTTTGACAACGCGGCGCTGCTGCACGATTTTGTGGAGTACGTGAAAGAGACGACCGGCCACGACAAGGTCTGCCTTGTGGGCGAATCCATGGGCACGATCCTTGTGAACACCTATCTTGCGGTGTACGGTTTCGACGGCATTGAGAGCGTGGTATGGTACAACGGCGCCTACAACGGCGTCGCCACCTGCTCCGACTCCTTCGCCCACAAAAACGACTTCTCCGCCGACGCGCTCGCCACCTACCTGGCGGAGATCGGCACGAATTCCGGCAGTCAGTTCCTTTACGATTTCTTAACGGCGCTCTACGATTCCGGCCTTTTCGGCGAAGTGTTCGACAGCGCCCTTTCCATTAACGATTCGCTGGAGGAACACGGCTTCATCACCCGGTTTATGACCTCCTCCATCGGCAGGTTCGCGCCCTTCACGATGCGTACCTTCACGGGGGATCCGCCCGAGGCCACGCGCTCGGCCGCCCACTCCTGCAGGCGGATCATCGCGCTCAGGCAGTCGG
>JAFRNP010000079.1 GCA_017430145.1 Clostridia bacterium | reverse complement strand
GTGCGGAAATAAAACCGTAAGCACGGATGCGAACGGCGAAGCGAAGATCTATCTGCCCGGCGGAGAATTCAGCCTCGACGTCAATAACGACGATTACGAGATCGTCAGCAGCTCCCCCGCCAACGCATGGTTCAAGCTGACAAACAAACCGCAGGAATTTACGCTGACCGTTAAAAAGAAGCAGCCCGTCGCCGTGACCGTGATCGAGGACGGCAGCAAAAAGCCGGTCGCCGGCGCAAAGCTTGTCTGCAAAGCGCTGGACGTCAATACCACGACCGACGCCAACGGAAAAGCGACGGTCAAAATGTACCCGGGCGAGGTCTTTACATTTTCTGTAACAGCAAACGGCATTACGCATACCACCGAAGAGATCGTCAGAAAAACGGAGACGGTTCTCACGATCGCGATGCCCATTTATACCGTGACCGCCAAAGTGACAAACAAATACGGGGAGGCAGTTCAAGGCGCGACAGTCAAAACCTTTGACGGCAGGACTTTCACGACGAACGACAACGGGACCGTGCAGTTCCCTGTCAAAGGCGGCATACAGACCGTCACCGCCTCCGCGGGCGGTAAAAGCGCGACAGAGAGCTTCAACATCGTCGACCGTTCCATCTCGGTTAACCTACAGCTCCCGCTGGGCCATGCCGTAAGCTGTACGGCAGTCGATGAGGACGGGCAGCCGATGGTGGGAATCGCAATCGGCACATACGGCAAGACGGACGCAGACGGCAAATTGACGGTATTCCTTGACGACGGCGACTATGAGATCACCGCAAAAAGCGCCTCCAATACGCAGGACACGAAGACGATAAAGGTCAAAGGCCCCAAATCCGTCAAATTCACGTTACAAGGCGTCGTGACGTGGGAGGTAAAGGGCGACACCCTTTATTTCCGCGGCAACGGAAAGATCACGGATAGTTTCCGCAAACAGTCAAGCTTATCCGATATCTCTAACCTAAAAAAAATCGTAATTGAAGAAGGTATCACATCGATCGGCTTTAGGGCGTTCTACCAATTTCGGATACAAACGGTTAAAATCCCCTCTTCCGTCAAATCCATCGGAGAAAGAGCCTTTTCAAGTTGTAATGCGCTTGTCTCGGTTAATCTCCCCACTTCAGTCATATCCATCGGAAAATACGCATTTTCAAGTTGTAATGCGCTTATCTCGGTTTCCCTCCCAGAAGGGCTGACTGAAATTGGATATGAAGCATTCTCTAATTGCTTTAATTTAACGACTATCCATTTACCTGAAAGCGTCAGTGAAATTGGCGGACATGCTTTTGACTATTCTGGGATCAAATCAATCTCGATCCCCAAAAACGTCTCTACCATTCATGAAGGTACTTTTAAAAAATGTTATTCCCTGGAAACAGTTTCACTTTCATCTGGTTTAAAAACAATAGAACCCCGTGCTTTTTATTACTGCAATTCATTACAGGAAATAACAATTCCGGGATCGGTGGACATAATCGATACAGAAGCGTTTCGTGAATGTAGAAAATTGAAAAAGGTCCAGATCGGAAATGGAACGAAAACCATCGCGAATGATGCCTTCCACTACTGCGTAGACCTGAAGGAAGTGACACTTCCGGACACCGTTGAAGAAATCGGCGGTTCTGCTTTCGGTTCTTGCTCCAATCTTGAAAGCATTAAGCTTCCCGCTTCCCTGAAAACGCTTGGACCAGACGTGTTTGTTGAATGCGAGGCTCTGAAGTCCGTCTCCATTCCTTCCGGTGTTTCCATAATTAAAACCGGAACATTTCAAGCCTGCCATGCGCTGACAAGCGTACAATTAAACAGCAGTCTTACTGAAATTGAATCCTTTGCATTCATCGGATGTCTCGCATTACAAAGCATCGAGATCCCCGCCTCGGTCCAAAGAATTGGCGTCAGAGCATTCTACGGATGTCTCGCATTGCAAAGCATTGTGATCCCCGCCTCGGTCCAAACAATTGGCGACTTTGCATTCTTTGAATGTTCCGCATTACAAAGCATCGTGATCCCCGCCTCGGTCCTAACAATTGGCAAAAACGTCTTCCTCGACTGTAAAAACCTTGCCGATCTCTATTACGGCGGGACCAAAGCGCAGTGGGACGCGATCAGCGCGTCCTCGGGATTGCCGGGCACATGCACTATCCATTATGAGGCGTCTGCTGCGAAAAAGGCGCCCGCGGCGCTCAGCGTCAGCACGGCAGACTCCCCCTTCGCCCTCACCGCCTCTGCCGCCGCAAAGGGCACTGATTATACGGTTAAAGACGCCGTTATCGGCGACGCGTATATTTTGTACGCCGTAAAAAACGACAAAGCCGCCGACCTGCTCAGTGCGGATAACCTGCTTTACGTCGAACAAAAAACCGCCGAAAGCGAAACGCTCAGCTTTACCGTTTTGCCTAAAGGAAACGCAAAGGATTATAAGATCGTCGTACGCCACGCCCGCCTCGGTTCTCCCGCGGCGCCCTCCTACGTCCCCGGCGACGTGAACGCCGACGGCGATATCGGCGCCGACGACGCAAGGCTTGCGCTCAGGCGCTCGGTGGATCTGGAGGATTATCCGGAGGGCAGCGCCGCGTTCCTTGCCTGCGACGTAAACCATGACGGCTCTGTCGGCGCGGACGACGCAAGGCTCATTTTACGCGCGAGCGTGGATCTGGAAAACACATCCAATTGGTAACAGCATAAATAACTGCGGGCGGTCGATGCCCGCCCCTACGGCGTAACGGGACGATTACCTGTCTTTTTGTCCTACTTTCGGCAAATTTCGTTCTCCGGCAAATATTATCGCGCGTTATATTGCGGCGCAAGCGCCGATTGGTCTATGATCAACGCGCCAACGCGCGTTCCGATTTTCACTTTTCACTTTCCACTTTTACATTTCCCCTTGACAATCCCCTTTTTTCGCGGTATCATTAAATTGGCGGGCGGCATTCGTTTTGCCGCCCGTAAATGCTGTTATAAAGGAGTGTGAGCACACATGGAAGCAGGCGACAGCAGCACGAACGCGGGCGGCCGAAGTACGCAATCCGACCCGACGTGCGGCGTTCCCTTATGCAGCGCTCACACCTCGGATCTTTCCCGCCCGTAAACGGCGGAGGATGCGGCTGAGACCGAAAACCGGACCGTCTCTTTGGGGACAGTTTGGTTTTTTGTGTTTTCTTCACCCCCATGCGTTGCGTGTGTTGCCTTCCTGTAACGGCTTTTGCCGACAAAAGAAAGGAGGATAACACGTTGAACGACGAAAATGAAATCACCCTTGTCGATCAGGCGCTGGAACTGATCGAAGAAAAAAAGTACGCCGAGCTCAAGGAGCTCCTCCGGGAGCAGGAGCCCGCCGACATCAACGAGATCTTTGAGGAACTGCCCCCCGATACAATCGCAAAGGTCTACCGCCTGCTGCCGAAAGAACTGGCGGCGGAGGTATTCGTGGAGATGTCGCCCGAGCATCAGGAATTCCTGATCAACGCCTTCAACGACGCGGAGCTCAGCGCGATGCTTAACGAGCTGTATTATGACGATACTGCCGACCTGATCGAAGAGATGCCCGCGGGCGTCGTCAAAAGGATCCTCAAAAACGCGTCGCCCGATATGCGCAAGGTGGTAAACGATCTGCTCAAATACCCCGAGGACAGCGCGGGCAGCATTATGACCACGGAGTACGTGCGTCTCAAAAAGGACTTCACGGTCCGTGAGGCGCTCGATATCATCCGGCGGGAGGGCGTGGACAAGGAGACCATCTACACCTGCTACGTCACTGACGCCACAAACCGGCTGCTCGGCATCGTCTCCGCAAAGGACCTGCTGCTTTCCACGCTTGACACCGTGATCGAGGACATCATGATCGAGCACGTGATCAGCGTCAGCACCATGGATGACCAGGAGCAGATCGCCTTCATGTTCAGTAAATACGACTTCCTCGCCCTGCCGGTCGTGGACAACGAGGACAGGCTTGTGGGCATCATCACCGTCGACGACGCCATCGACGTTTTGCAGGAAGAGACGGAAGAAGACTTCGCGAAGATGGCGGCTATCACGCCCAACGACACCGAATACTTAAAGACCCCCATCTTCCGCATCTGGATCTCCCGTGTGCCATGGCTGCTGCTGCTCATGGTATCCGCCACTTTCACCGGGATCATCATCTCCCGCTTCGAGTCGGCGCTGGCGACGCTGCCGATATTGACCGCGTTCATCCCCATGCTCATGGACACCGGCGGCAACTCCGGCTCCCAGGCAAGCGTCACCGTGATCCGCGCCATCTCTCTGGGACAGGTGGAATTCAACCAGTTTTTCATCGTCCTTTTCCGCGAGCTGCGCGTCGCCCTGCTGTGCGGTGTGGCGCTGAGCGCCGCCGCCTTCGGCAAGGTGATGCTGGTGGACCGGCTGCTGATGGGCAACACGGAGGTCACGTGGACCGTGGCGCTGGTGGTGGCGCTCACCCTTTTGGCTACCATCGTTTGCGCAAAAATGATCGGCTGCACGCTGCCGCTGCTGGCAAAAAAGATCGGCTTCGACCCGGCGGTCATGGCGAGCCCCTTTATCACTACCCTTGTGGACGCCGTATCGCTGCTGGTGTATTTCGCGGTCTCCCGCCAGTTTTTACACCTGTGACATAATACTCATTCCGATTCCGCCGCGTTTTGCGCGCTAAAAAGGGCTTCAGGATCTCCTGAGGCCCTTTTGTTGATGAGATATCAACCTCCGGCAAAGCCAATAAGGCAGGGACGGGATCGGTTTTCGCACGGTAATAATACGCCGCCGGTTGATCTGACGCTTTCTTTAATGATCCTTCTCAAATCAAGGGCGAAGCCCTTCCGAATGTTATCTTTTATCTTTCCAAATATGATCAACGCCGCGCGGCGGGCGTACAAATCCCGTATACGTCCCTGCGCGGCGTTCCTTATCTGTTACTTTGTTACTTTCTTACTTTGTTACTCTTCAGCATGAAGTATCTTCTTCAGATACACTCCCGTAAAGCTCTCTTCGCAGTCCGCCACTTCCTCCGGCGTGCCCGTCGCGACGATCTGCCCGCCGGCGTTTCCGCCCTCGGGCCCCAGGTCGATGATATAGTCCGCGCATTTGATGACGTCTAAATTGTGCTCGATGACCACCACGGTATTGCCGCCCTCCACAAGGACGTTGAGCACCCGGATCAGATGCGCCACGTCCGCCGTGTGCAGGCCGGTGGTGGGCTCGTCCAGAATATACATGGTCTTGCCGCTGGCTTTCCGCGACAGCTCTGTCGCCAGCTTCACGCGCTGCGCCTCGCCCCCGGAAAGCTGCGTGGAGGGCTGTCCGATACTGATATACCCCAGCCCCACGTCAAACAGGGTCTGCAGCTTGCGGCGGATGGCGGGGATGTTTTCAAAAAAGTGCAGCCCCTCCTCCACCGTCATATCCAGAACCTCGCTGATGTTTTTGCCCTTGTACTTTACCTCCAGCGTCTCACGGTTGTAGCGTTTGCCCTTGCACACCTCGCACGGCACGTACACGTCCGCCAGAAAGTGCATCTCGATCTTCACGATCCCGTCGCCCTGGCAGGACTCGCACCGCCCGCCGGAGACGTTGAACGAAAAGCGCCCGGGGGCGTAGCCGCGCATTTTGGCGTCGGCGGTCTCGGAAAACAGCTTACGGATATCGGTGAACACGCCTGTGTAGGTGGCGGGGTTGGAACGGGGCGAACGCCCGATGGGCGACTGGTCGATATCGATCACCTTGTCAAGGTTTTCCATACCTGCGAAGCCCGCATTTTTGCCGGCGACCTTCTTTGCGCCGTTCAAGTCGTTTGCAAGCTGCTTATAGACGATCTCGTTGACCAGCGACGACTTACCGGACCCGGACACACCCGTGACGCAGATGAATTTGCCCAGCGGGAAATCCACGTCGATGTTTTTCAGGTTGTTCTGCGCCGCGCCGAAAACGGTCAGCGTTTTCCCGTTCCCCTGCCGCCGGACGGCGGGGATCCCGATCCGCTGTTCCCCTGTCAGGTACTGCCCCGTGATCGACCGGTGGCAGCGTTTGATATCCTCCAGCGTGCCCGCCGCAACGATCTCGCCGCCGTGGATGCCTGCCCCCGGCCCGATATCGACGATATAGTCGGCGGCGCGCATGGTATCCTCGTCGTGCTCCACCACGATCAGGGTGTTGCCGAGATCCCTGAGGTCCTTGAGCGTCCCGATCAGCTTGTCGTTGTCCCGCTGGTGAAGCCCGATGCTGGGCTCGTCCAGCACGTACAGAACGCCAGTCAGCGCGGAGCCGATCTGGGTGGCAAGCCGGATACGCTGGCTTTCGCCGCCGGAGAGCGTGCCCGACGAGCGGGACAGCGTCAGGTAATCAAGCCCCACTCTGCAAAGGAATTCCAGCCTCGAGCGGATCTCCTTCAGGATCCCCTCGGCGATAAAGCGGTCCCGCTCGCCCAGCGTCAGACTGTCGATAAAGGCGATCTCCTCGCCGATGGACATCTCGGTGAACCGGTGGATATTCATCCCTCCCACGGTCACGGCAAGCATCTCATCCCTCAGCCTTGCGCCCCTGCATTTCGGACAGGTGTGGTCGGTCATAAACAGCTCGATCTCCCAGCGCGCCCATTCGCTGTTCGATTCGCGGTAGCGCCTCTCCAGATTGTTCACGATCCCCTCAAAGGGCGCCGAATAGGTGCTCTCCCCGGTGGGCAGCTTGCGGTGCAGGCGCAGCTTTTCTTCGCCGGTGCCGTACAGAATGGCGTTGATCCCCTCGGGCGGGATCTCTTTGACGGGGGTGTCCAGCGTAAACCCGTAGCGGTCGGCGATGCCCTGCATATACATGCGCGAGATGCTGCCGTATTTCTCGTTCTGCCAGCCGCAGCCGTGCACCGCGCCCTTGTTGATGCTCAGGTTCTTATCCGGCAGAATCAGCGCAGGGTCCACCTTTTTATACACGCCGAGCCCCAGGCACTGGGGGCAGGCGCCGAAGGGGTTGTTGAAGGAAAACATGCGCGGGCTCAGCTCTCCGAGGCGCACGTCGTGGTCGGGACAGGCGAAGTTGGAGGAAAACAGCATCTCGTCGCCGTCCACCACGCTGACCAGCACGATGCCGTCGGCAAGGGACAGGGCGCTTTCGATGGAGTCCGCCACGCGGGAGGCGACGCCCTCCTTCATGATCAGCCGGTCCACGACCACCTCGATCGTGTGCTTGTTGGTCTTATTCAGCTTGATCTCTTCGGTCAGCTCCCGCATTTCGCCGTCGACCCTGGCGCGCACAAAGCCCGCCTTGCGGGCGGCTTCCAGAACCTTGACGTGTTCTCCTTTGCGCGCCCGCACAACGGGCGCCATGACCATAAAGCGCGTACCGGCAGGAAGCGCCATGACGCGGTCGGTCATCTGGTCCACGCTCTGGCCCCGGATCTCCCTGCCGCAGACCGGGCAATGGGGGATCCCCACGCGGGCGTACAGCAGACGCAGATAGTCGTAGATCTCCGTCACCGTCCCCACGGTCGACCGGGGATTCTTTGACGTCGTCTTTTGGTCGATGGAGATCGCGGGGCTCAGGCCCTCGATGGATTCCACGTTGGGCTTTTCCATCTGCCCCAAAAACTGGCGCGCATAGGAGGACAGCGACTCCACATAGCGCCGCTGCCCTTCGGCGTAGATCGTATCGAACGCCAGCGTCGATTTGCCCGACCCCGACAGCCCGGTAAACACCACCAGCTTATCTCTGGGGACGTCCAGATCCACGTTTTTTAAGTTGTGCTCCTTCGCTCCGCGAATGCGGATCCATTTGTTGTCCATAGGCTCTCCGTTTGACAAAAAGTATCTTTGACAAAAAGTATCAAAGTATGAAAGTATCAAAGTAACAAATTCGGAACGCCGCGTCGGCGGCGTTGATTATATGCGCCTGTGCGACTCTGTAACCCAATTCTGTTTTCGTGTTCAGGACTTTCCCTGCGGATCATTTTCTGAACACGCAATCCCTTCGGAGGAAGGCTTTCAAACGCCGTATTTATGATCAAGCGCGTCAGCGCTTCCGCATTTGTTACTTTTTTACTTTGTTACTTTTTTACTTTATTTTTCTTCCTGCAATTTCCTGATCTTATCCCTGATATACGCCGCGTTTTCGAAATCCAGGATCTTTGCGGCGGCCTTCATTTCTTTTGTCAGGCGTTCGATCAGCTGCTCCCGCTCGCGCCGGGTCAGCTTTTTGCCGTCCACGCGCGCCGCCTTGTGGGTCTGGGAGATCTCGATGATCTCGCGCACGTCCTTGATGATCGTTTTGGGCACGATGCCGTGGGCTTCGTTATACGCCGTCTGCTTTTCCCGGCGGCGGAAGGTCTCCTTCAGCGCCCGCTCCATGGAGGGCGTCACCGTATCGGCGTACATGATCACCGTGCCCTCGGCGTTGCGCGCCGCGCGGCCGACGGTCTGGATCAGGCTCGTCTCCGAGCGCAGGAAACCCTCCTTGTCCGCGTCCAGGATCACCACCAGCGACACCTCGGGCAAATCCAGCCCCTCGCGCAGCAGGTTGATGCCCACCAGCACGTCAAACTCGCCGAGCCTCAGGTCCCGGATGATCTCCATGCGCTCCATCGTATCCACGTCGTGGTGCATATAGCGTACGCGGATGCCGTAATCCCGCAGGTAATCCGTCAGGTTTTCCGCCATGTTTTTGGTCAGCGTCGTGACCAGCACGCGCTGCTTCTTCTGCGTGCGGACGTTGATCTCGGAGATCATATCCTCGATCTGCCCCTCCACCGGGCGAACCTCGATGACCGGGTCCGGCAGGCCCGTCGGGCGGATGATCTGCTCCACGGTGTTCTGCGACAACCCCTTTTCGTAGTCGCCGGGCGTGGCGCTGACAAAGATCTTCTGCCCGGTGCGTTCGTAAAACTCGTCGTAGGTCAGCGGGCGGTTGTCAAACGCCGAGGGCAGCCGGAAGCCGAACTCCACCAGCGATTCCTTGCGGGCGCGGTCGCCGGCGTACATGCCGCGCACCTGCGGCAGCGTCACGTGCGATTCGTCCACAAACAGCAGGTAATCTTCCGGGAAGAAGTCCAGAAGCGTAAAGGGCGCGCTGCCGGGCGCGCGGCCCGACATCACGCGCGAATAGTTTTCGATCCCCTTGCAGAAGCCCGTCTCCAGCAGCATCTCCATATCGTGCTCGGTGCGCTCGCGGATGCGCTGCGCCTCGATCAGCTTGCCCTGCGAGCGGAACCACGCTTCCCGCTGTTCCATCTCGGCAAAGATCTCCGCCACCGCCTGTTCCAGCTTGTCCGGCGAAATGACGTAGTGCGACGCCGGATAGATCGCCACATGCGAAAGCGTGCGCTTTGTTTCGCCGGTCAGCGGGTTTATCTCGCTGATCCGGTCCACCTCGTCGCCGAAAAACTCGACGCGCACCGCGTTTTCGCCCGAGTAAACCGGAAAGATATCCACCACGTCCCCCTTGACGCGGAACTTGTTGCGTACAAAATCCATGTCGTTGCGCTCATACTGGATCTCAACCAGTCTTTTCAGCAGCCGGTCGCGCTCCAGCGCCATCCCCTGACGGACAGAGATCACCATGCTCTTGTAGTCGATGGGGCTGCCCAGCGAATAGATGCACGACACGCTCGAAACGATGATCACGTCCCGCCGCTCCGAAAGCGCGCTGGTGGCGGAGTGCCTGAGCCGGTCGATCTCGTCGTTGATGGCGGAATCCTTTTCGATATAGGTATCGGTGGAGGCGATATACGCCTCCGGCTGGTAGTAGTCGTAATACGACACGAAATATTCCACCGCGTTGTGCGGAAAAAACTCCCGGAATTCGCTGCACAGCTGCGCCGCCAGCGTCTTGTTATGCGCCAGCACCAGTGTGGGGCGGTTGAGCTGCGCGATGACGTTCGCCATCGTAAAGGTCTTGCCGGAGCCGGTCACGCCCAGCAGCACCTGCTCTTTGCAGCCGCGCCGCACGCCGTCGACCAGCCCTGCGATCGCCTCCGGCTGGTCGCCGGTGGGAGAAAACCGGGATATGAGCTCGAAATGGTCCATTGTTCACTCCTGAAAAAGTAACAAAGTAATAAAGTTACAAAGTAAGAAATACAGGCGGGACAGTTTATTCAGAATTGCTTTGGGCTGCCCCGCCGGGCATAGCCCGGTCGGTCTTCACTAAAAATGCTCCTCCGGATCATTTTCTTAACACTACGACCCGCCCCTGTTTTCAGCTGATACCAACGTCCAAAATCAAGGGCGAAGCCCTTCCGAATTTGTTACTTTCTTACTTTCATACTTTATTACTTTTGATCTTTACTATTATAGCACAAATGTTTGCATATTTCCAGCCTTTTTTTAAAGTTTTTATTCTCCGTCCGTCTTTTTTTTCAATAGGTCGATGGCGTCGGAGATGGGCTTCGGGATCGGCACGCCCATCTGCCCCACGTTTTCGATGATGCTGATGGTTTCGTTGACCACCAGCGCGATCACGGCGGCGTCCCTTATAAACGTGGCGCCCAGCAGCAGGTCGAGCCTGCAGGCCACCAGCACGATCAAAAGCATGCCGCCCTTGCGGCAAAGCCCCCGGAAACCGGCGGCGGAAGACAGCGCCCCGCAGTCGCTCTTTTTCGAGCGGCGGAACACGCCCGCCAGCACGATCCCCGATACGTAGTCCAGCGCCATAAAGATGAGCAGCGTCACAAACGCGGCGTCAAACCCGCCGAACAGCGAGGCGAGTGCGGACCCAATAAGCCCGAAAACCCCGCAAATCAGATTTTTCATATTCCTCACCCCCCTTCTGTGCGCCGCTTGCGCGTCGCAGCTAAATTGCTCGCTTACGCTTCGCAGCTAAATTGCTCGCTGACGCTTCGCAGCTAAATTGCTCGCTTACGCTTCGCAGCTAAATTGCTCCGCCGGCGCTTCGCAGCTAAATTGCTCCGCCGGCGCTCGCAGCTAAATTGCTCCGCTTGCGCGAATCAGAATGCGTCCTTCGGACGATACAAATGAAAAGGTATTTCTTCAAAAACCAGCTTTCCCACAAAAAACTTTCAGAGCCATTAACCTGACTGTTTAGGATGAAAACCTTTCCTTATCATTTTGCAGCACGGCGCACCCGCACCGTTTTGACCATTCCGGCGAGGATTATATATCTGCCGGAGGCAGCGCCATTTTCCGTTCTCCATCCGCAGAAGTATTTCATTTGAACGATCATAAAGCTGTACCGCCTGCGGCGGATATCCTATATCTGCCGACGGCATTAAAGGCGCAGGCGCGCCGTGCTGCATGATCAAAAGGGATGGTTTTTCGCCGGATAGCTTACGAAGCAAATTTAGCTCGCCGCAGGCGAATTTAGCTTGCGAAGCAAATTTAGCTCGCCGCAGGCGAATTTAGCTCGCCGAAGCGAATTTAGCTCGCCGAAGGCGAATTTAGCTCGCCGAAGGCGAATAATAGCTCGCCGAAGGCGAATAATAGCTCGCCGAAGGCGAATAATAGCTCGCCGCAGGTGAATTCAGCTTTTTCAATTTATTAAGGATCTCTTTTTTTACTTCCGCCGCCGAAAGTCCCGCGCCGCCTTGCAGAAGGCACTCTTCCCGGTAATACCGCGTCACCCGTGCGCCGCCGGCTTCGGCGACGGCGGCGGCCAGCTCGTTCATCATCACGCGGTAACGCTCCCGGCAGGCGGTCTCCCGGCAGACCGCCTGCGCGTATTCCAAAAATCCCGCAACGCCGGTCCCGCTGCGGCACTGCCCCAGGCTCAGCCGCAGACAGTGCCGTCCGAACGGGGACCGGACAAGGTAAAAAGCGTTTGCAGCTCCCGGTCGTTCAGAAGGTCCGACAGCGCCGAGAGCAGCCCCGGCAGCGTCACCTCATAGGCGTCCGCCGGTTTTCCCGCCAGCGCCGCAAGGATCTCTTTGATCGCGCCGCGGTGCGTTTTTAAGAGCAGCGCGGCGATCTCCCCGATCTTAGCGCCGGACTTCGCAAGGGCGGCGACCTCATTATCGGTCCCGATCTCTGTCAACGGCGATAATATCCTTCCCAGCGCCTCAAAGGCGGCGTCGCCCTTCAGTTCCCCGAGCTTCATGCCTCTGCCTCCCCTGCCGCCGCATAAAAGCACATCGGGGGCGCGCCGGGCTCGGCAAAGGACGCGTGCCCCAGCAGCTCCACGTCCAGCTCGCCCTTGCCGGCGGCCTTGGACTGGAATTTAAGCCCCTCCTTCGACAGCGCGTTGGACAGGCAGACCGCCGCCATGCCGCCGTCGGCGCGGTCGCCGACCCACCAGATCTCACCGAAGTCGCCGTCCTTCAGATGTCCGCGGGGATACACCAGGTCCCCGTCCGTATCCGCCGCGCCCAGCGCCAGCCGCAGGGTCTCGGGCGTGATCTCCAGCGCCTTGAAGCGCAGCGTGCAGGTCCAGTCCTGCAAATATTTGAGCTCCATCATGTTGGCGGGGCAGTTGTCCACGTCCTCGCCCAGATCCTTGTAAGAGGCTTCGCAGCTTGCCTCCACGCCGCCGGCGGTGGCGCAGATGATATCCGCATCCGCCGGTACCGCGGCGGTTTCGGGGTCGAACTGCCGCAGCAGCACCCCCGCGTCAAGCTGCATGCCGGCAAACGCCTGCCGGCTGATCTTTGTAAATTTACCCATCGTTTGATTCTCCTTTCTGTTTTTCCGGGTATTTCATTCAGTTGGTCAGAAATTCCGCGACCGCATGGAACACGGTCCGTTTTACGCGCGGGTCGTCGGCGTCGGGCGCAAGCTGCATCAGCGGCGCGCCGGGCAGGAGCCATATATACCCCTCGTCGCAGGGCAGCACGCAGCCGCCACCGGAAAGCGTCTCGCCCACTTCCTTTACGATCTCCTCGCACTGTGCAAGGGACGTATCCCTGCCGTGGACCGTGAACGAAAACGGCGTCGCCCCGTCGCAAAGCCTGCCGTCCACCCGCTCGTAGGTCAGGTACGGCGTTTCGGGCGGGGTCTCGGGGTACAGGGCGCTCTCCTCAAAGGCGGGCAGCCCGAAGCCGGAAAAATACGCGTACAGCGCCTCAGCTTTCGTCATCTGCAGCCCTCCATTCCCGCACCGTATAGACCGCAAAGCCCAGCCCCGCGCCGACGGGCGTCTCGCACCGCTCCGCAGGCGTCACCTGCAGCGTCATGCCGTCGCCGTCGCGCCGCAGTACGGCGTGCGGCGGCAGATACGTATTTCTGGACGCGTAAAGCGTATATTCCGCCGGTTCCCCTGCGGGGAGCTTCGGCGCAAGGGCGGCTTTAACGGCGGCGCCCGCCGTCCACGTGATCCGGCTGCCGCCGACGCCGTCGCGCACGCTCTGCGGGTGCATCCAGTGATAGGTCTCCAGATTCTTTTCGATCAGGTTCATCGCGCTTTCCTCCACCGGTTCAATCGACGGCCAAAGGCGTGCTCCCAGCCCGCGTTTTTGCCGTCGGCCTTTTTCGTGTAGCGGTAGCTGCCGAACGCCTCGCCAGTAAACGGCGACATAGCGGCGGAGTCGCTCCCGTAGCGCCGGTTCCATGCGTCGATCTCCTCAACAAGCGAGAGTACGGAGGGCGGCACCGCCATCGCCCATACCCCGCCCGTAAACGTCTCGTCGGTGAGCGTCTGAACGGGATACCTGTACACCCCGTCGTTATGTACGCTGCCCGTGATCCGGAAATACTGCCCGTCCGCGAGCAGAGCCGAAGCGCCCAAGAGCGCCCCGTTTTCGATCGTGAACGTCCCGATGTACTTCTCCTTTTCAAACCAGTTGTTCAGTTCCTTGCAAACTTCCTCCAGCATAATTGCCTCCTTTCAACTGCCTGTGTTTAACTTCATTCATTGATTTGCGGTTTTGACTTGATTTCATATAAGTTATGTGATATAATAATAACGGTTTGATCATCCCCCGAAAGGAGTTTTTGTGATGCGTACAAAAAAACTGTTATCCGTATTTCTCGCCTGTGTCCTCCTGGCCGGCAGCTTTTCATATGCAAACTTTATTCTGTTGTCCGCCGATGCACAGCAAGATCCTGTCGATTATTATCGGTATCAGATAAACGGAAAGACCGCCGAGCTTCTCTCCTACGCAGAAGAATACGCGGAGGATCCTCAAAACGTGACCGTCCCGCAGATGCTGAACGGGGGCGTGGTTTGGGAGATCCCGGACGGTTTCTTTGCGGGACATACCGAGATCGTATCCGTCACTGTCCCCAGGTCCGTCAAACGGATCGGCAAAAACGCGTTTGACGGCTGCACGTCGTTAAGATCCGTTTTGTTCGACGGGGTCGATTTCGATCATGCGCCCCCGTCGATCTACGCGGATCACCCGTACTCCATGCAGTACCTTGCAGACAGAGTCAACCATGAGTGGGAACAGTATAAAGACCTTCTTTATCATCAGGAAATGCAGATCGACGAAAACGCGTTTGCAAATTGCCCGACACTGACGCTTTGGGATATCGACCATGCGCCTCTCGGCCCATGGAAAATTGAAGTTGCAGCAGGCAACGCCGCGCTTCTGGGCGCAGATCGGCGATTTATTTACAATGCGCTTCCCATGCCCGAAATCGTTGACCTTGCAAACGAACAGCCTGCGCCGCCCGAAAAACCGCAGACGGCTACCGAAAAAGAATGGACCTACTATCTGTCGCCGCGCGGCGCCGTTATTACCGGTTACGCAGGCGAAGCGACGGACGTAACCGTTCCCCTGACACTCGGAGGCAGCACCGTTTACCGCATTGAAAAAACCACCTTTGAAAACAACACGATAATCAAAAAGCTTTCCTTCCCGCAGCAGTTAAAGGAGATCGAAGACGGCAGCTTTTATACCTGTACGGCGCTGGAATCATTTGATTACAACAATTATAGCTACTCGATCCCCACATCAATTTACATTTATTACGGCAGTTTCCTTACGAACGGCGCAAAGCTGGTCGCCGCAGCGCCGGCAGGCAAAATGGAAGGATACTATCCGACGGAATTCAATAAGCTTCCGTTTTCTATTCGTGAAATTGCGCCTTATGCCTTCGCGAACCATCAGACAATGACTTCTGTATCTATCCCGCGCAGCGTGATGGTCATCGGCGAAAACGCGTTTCTGAACTGTTCATCGCTTTCATGGATCACCTTCGGACAGGACGCGCGCGAATATGACATGGAAAAGGACACCGACTATACGTATTATTTCCAGTACAATTACACCTATAACTACGCGGCGCGTTACCAGCACGACACAATGCAAATCGGAAAGAACGCTTTTTCGGGAACGTCCCTGAAACAGGTCCTGTTCACGAACCCCGCCGGGGCATGGACGCTGCACTTTGACGAGGGCAACAAAGAGATCCTGTCGCTGTACGACGCCGCGGCAGCCGGAAAGGTCAACGTACAGGCAGAATTTGCAGACTCTCTGGAACCTGCTGTATTTACCGAGGGCGACTGGACGTTTGAAACGTTTAAGGACGGCGTACAGATCAGCGCTTACGCCGGAAAGGACGCAAATATAGTGATCCCCGACGCGCTTAACGGACTGCCCGTTTTGTCTCTTGCCGACCGTCTGTTTGAAAACCGGGAGGATATCACCCATATTACCCTGCCGAAGGATCTGCAGAACATCGGCGAAAACGTTTTCGTCGGCTGCACGAATCTGCAGGAGCTGCACATAGATGAAAACAACCGGTTCTTCACGACCAATGCGGCAAATTCCCTGCTGAGCAAAAACGGAAGTACGCTGTACTGCATGCCGCTGGGCAAACTGCTGTTGGAATACCCCACCTGGCAGGAACGTCTTGCGGTGCGCAGACAACTGCAGCTGCAGCTTGTCTATTCAAACGTCATTTTGATCAAAAGCGGCGCCGTTACCGGCAACAAAAACTTTACGATGTTCGGGATGAGCTACAGTTTATACGCCGATAGGGATGAACCCGCTCTGATAGAAAAGAATGCCTTTGTCAATTGCGGAAGTCTGATCCATATTTATTTTCCGGATCTTCCCGTCTGGACTTTGCCGACCATTGATTACGGCAACGACGAACTTACAAGAGTCCCCGTTTACCTTACTGATTACCGGCCGGGCTATGTGATGGACGAGGACGAGATCACGGCTGCAGACGCGCGTCTTGCGCTGCGTGCAAGCGTAGGGATCAACGATTTTGACTATCCGGGGCTTGAAAGAGCGAATTATGCCTGTTCCGTTGACTTCCAAGGGTTTTCCGCCGCCTGCGCAAGGCTTATTTTGCGCGCAAGCGTTAGTCTGGAAGACCCGAACGAATGGTTAAAAAGCGCGAAGATATCATTAGGCTATAAACGCCCGGACAGTACAACCGCAACTCCTTTTGGCAAATAAACCGTCTGTCAGGTCTTCATTCGCAGTCTGTGGAAAAGCACTTTCCACAGACTGCATTATTAATCAGTTAATCAATTGCAGATAATTAAAAAGTCTACCAGAACACTTGTCGGAGGATTTGAACTCCCATATTTAAGTGTTGCATCAAATTCCTTTAGATGGATAACCCCATCATTATCGATGTAATTCTTTACATTTACAGTCGTACCTCCCACTGCAGTTTGCGGGACCGGAATCACCATTCTCTGATTGATATGATTCGGGACATAATCTGAAAAATCTATATGCTTTGACGTTCCAGGAACCAAATATGCGCCTATATGCAAAATGAACGCATTTGTCATGACTGCGCATTTTTCAACACTCAAATCATTTACGTGAGCAAAATGACCACTATATTTATTAGAAGATAACTCATAAATACTTGGAACATCGCTAATTTCAGTATCACAAAGAAACGATTTGCGAGTGAAACTGTTAAGATTATCAACCAGCGTACTGTTTCTTCCGAGTTCGACATCCGGAGGACAGGTATCATCAACCGGAATGTGATTTTCCGTTGGAGCAACCCGCTCAAAATGAACCCTTGCGCCTCCCTCTGCATACAGAAAATGGGAATTACCTGTATACGCATAATCCTTAACCGCAACATCCGCATTTGCATCAACCGTAACACAACAATAGTTTTTGTCTGTACAATTACAGGAAACGTTTTCGATCTCAACGTTCTGACAGTTTTTCACCAAAATCAAACTCTGTTTTCCATAATTGCAGGTCGTGGATTCTTCGCCGTTTTGGGCAGACGACGGCGTACCTGCGTCCCCGGTATAAACGACCGCAAGGTTTTTCAGCGTTACGCCGGGCATGTTGCTGAACTGCAGCATCGGTTTTGCAAGAACCGAATTCAGCGTCTGTTTCGGTCTTCCGCTCATTACCACCCCATGAAAAATGATCGGTATGTCGCCGATGAAGAACGCAGGATAATCCTCAATATTCCAGTTCAACGTATCCTCGATATACACATGGAACGTATCGTCATTGAAAACCGCCATTTCGCTGCGGTGCCTGCAAAAGTAATCATACCTTTCCACAGCAGTCCAGATCCGGCACGGATGAGCCAAATCTCTTCCATCGCCGTCTGCATCTCCTACATAAACAGAATAGGGGTGGATCTGTTGGTATCCATCATTTACAAACGTCTTTCCGTGATAAGCGGGATACGGTTTGAACAGACCGGTCGTAAGCGGGCAACGGTATATCGCGCCGTACGAACGCGTCTCCTTCATCTGGCTTGCAACAGTCAGATACCCGTCCTGCAGCACACCGGATTCCACCTCGCGCAGCAGATTGTTGCAGGTGTACGAATTCAGAAGCTTGTTTGTGGTTAAATCATACTGCAGGATCCGACCGTTCTTTGCAAGCTGGACGTGATAATTCGGGCTGTTCACATCTTCGACAGGTGTTTCAAAAAAGAATATCGACGTTCCGTCACAGACGATATCCTGACTGGTCAGGATAGAGGGAACGACCCTTTCGGATTGAACGGTCACATAATAATGCTCAAACTCCTGTGGAGGTTTTTGTTGCGATATGCTGTCCAATTGAAAATGCGTTATTCGGAACTGATTTTGCCCCGAATTCGTTTCTTCATGAAACAGTACCCATTTCCCGCTGATCGGATCAAAATCAAAGCTGCTGAATTCAACCGGTTTATAATTCGGTTTTCTGTCATCAAAAACATAGAAGCTGAAATCCGTTAAATCCGTAGGGGTATAGATTTGTCCTGAAACGATTCCTGCTGACATCAGTGTGGAAACAGGTATTTTATACCCACCGGAGAAAGATTCATAACCTGTTTCTGTCGCTTTCTGCAATCCACACACATATAAAGCATTATTATATATGGTAGCGCTGTTTGCATGGCAACCGATAATTGTCTGACTGACCGAAGGGTTTAGGTTATTTTCGGCAGGGAACCTGATCCTGACCGTTTTTTCCAAAGTGCAATCCGATAACAGCTTACCGGATGCATCACTCTTATTGAATATCAGAATAATATTCTCACTGTTCAACCCCTTTGTCGCTTGATCTTCCGATTTATTGATCAGACAAACAAAATAATAATCATCATTCTGCGTCATCCCTTGCACGTAAAATCGCTCTTTTTGTGTGTTATCAATGGAACTGTTATAGTACAAGGGAAACGTATGTATCGCAGTAAATTCCAGTTCTTCACTTTTATGATTATGGTCAAACTGCCCCAAATCGATATCTGGCATTATAATTCTCCTTTCATTATTCTTTTCTTTCCACGGCGCGACATTTCTGCCGCGCCGCTTTTTTATTCATTTTACGCGCTCGCCTTGGGCTCAATGGCGATATCCTTAAGCACCGCCGCCTTGAGCGTGTTCTTCAGCACGATACCGGCGACCAGCTCCACCTCGCCCTTCTTCACGGCGCCGGGGGCGCTGAGATCGGGCAGATACGAGGTGATCACGCCCGTGCCCGTGGGCGAAATGCCGTGCAGGCCGTCGAGGCCGAGGCACACCGCGTAAATGGCGGTGGTGCCGTACGCGGTGGTGGTAGGCGTGGAGGTGGGGATCACGTCCACGGAGTTGGTCCCGTTAAAGTACTTGCCGGCGTCCATCAGCGGGATGCCGTTGTACATCTCTACGGTCCTGCCGAAGTCGTCCTTCGTGCGCTCGTAGTACCCTGCGCGTCTGGCGCAGCCGCGCAGGCGCGTGAGCATTTTGCGGTTCATCAGCAGCATGCTGGGCGTGCCGTCAAGCGTCGACAGAAAGCTGTCCAGCTCGTCCATGAACGCGGCGGCGTTGGAATCCATCTCGGCGGAGGTGGTCAGGGGCACCGTGGAGGTGATCTCGTTGGAGGTGCCGGTGAGCATCTTTTTCAGGCCGTCGAAGGTGTTCGTCACGTAGCCGCTGCCCGAAGACGCGGAGGTGCCGTTGATCACCAGGTTGTGGAAATAGTTCGCGGTGGCCTTGATCTTTTCCTCCGCCTGGAACGCCAGCTCGTCCACCGCGCCGGAGGTGTTCTGCAGCACGCGGTCAAGCTGGAAGGAGCCGCCCATGATGATGGCGTTGGCGGTCTTCTTTTCGCGCTTCGCCTCTCCCGCCGTATACTCGCTGTTTACGGTCCTCACGTCCGCCTGCGACGGCGGTTTGAGCTGCACGTACCCGTACGCCAGCGTGGAACCGCCGGTGCCGGGGGAAATGGTGTTGTCGAACACCATGCTGTCAAGCAGCAGCGAGGAGCGTCTGAACGCGTCCACCACCTGCTGGTCGACCTTGTCGGCCATGCCGACCTTTGCTTCCGCTAAAGTAATTGCCATTTCGGATCATCCTTTCTTATCCATTCTGTTGTGGAGCGCCTCGGCAAGGGAGCGGATCTCCCCGGCGCTCTCGTATCTGAGCGGCGGGTTTGCCACCGCCGCCCCGCGGACTTCATTTGTGGCGATAAAGTCCGCCCAATCGCCCCGCGCCTTTTCGACCAGCGCGTCGGCGTCCTGCAGCGAGCCCGCCTCGTCAAAGACGAGCCCGCCGAGGTCGGACGCACGCAGGACCGTATCGATGTACCGGTGGGCGATCCCTGCCGTCTCCAATACTTTGCGAAAGGCGCTCTCCCTTACGGCTCTGTCCGCCGCGCGGTTCACCTCGGCCCTGTATGCGTCGAATTCCTGTTTGAGAAGATCGTACTTCTTCTTAAAAGAAGCTTCGTCGATCTCCGTCTCCGTCCCCGAAGGGACGGCGTCTCCGGTTTTGCCGGGCGTTTCCCCGGCTTCCGGAACCCCTTTTCCGGCGATTGCCGCCGGCGCGTTTCCGTCGTCTGCCGCCGGTCCCCCGGCGCAGTCCGCCTTTTCCTCCGCCGGAACCGGTTCCCCGGTCTGTCCCGGCTGCGCTGCCGTATGTCCCGGCTGCGCTTGCGCCGTCGCCGTCTCCCCTTCGCCGCCTGTCGCCGGTTCGGGGTCAAAAAGCCTGAATCTGTTGAATTTCATGTTGTATCCTTCCTTTCTGTTTCGGCGAACGGCGTGCGCCGTATCAGCCTCTGTCTTATATATCGCCTGAAAAAACGGGAAATTTACATTTTTTCAAAAAAAATTTTGTGTGAAAATGTGTGAAAATGTTGGAACTTTCCGGTTTTTGTCAGTTTTCGGCGGCTGCGACGTCCGGATCCTCTGCCTTTACGATCGCCCGGTACCCCGCGGCCTGCAGCTTCTTCGCCTGCGCGTCGGCGTTGGCTTTCTCCCTGTACGCCCCGGTCTGGACCTTGTACATGATCCCCTCCTGCCGGATAAACGCCGGGAAGCCCGCCGCCTTGACTTGCGTTTCCATTGCTGCGGCGTTCGCCTTTTTCAGGTACGCCCCCACCTGTACGCGGTACAGCCCGTTGGAGGCGTTGCCCTTTGCGGTCACGTCCCCGGCAAGTCGACGGTTTACCTCGTTCTGGATCGCGGTGAACTTGCTTTCCAGATATTCCCCGGGGCACGCGGTCGCGGCGAACCATTTATGCTTGGTCATATTGCCGTTCAGGTCCCCGGTGTAATTGAGCTTTTTGATCCCGTTCCGCCGGCAGATATCCGTCACCAGGTCCAGCAGCGCCTTGTACGCCGCGTCGGTGCATTTATACGGGTATGTGCTGTCGGTGGCCACTTCAATGGTGATCGCCCGGTGGTCGTTGGACGGCGAAGAGGAACACCAGCTCCGGTTTTTCTCCTCCACGCTCAGGGCGATGCTGCCGTCGTACCCCACGCAGTAGTTGCTCGACACCTGCCGGGAGGTCGTCGCGAAATAGTCCGCGCAGGCTTTCCCGGTCATCTGCCCCGCCATACAGTGGATCGTGATGCGGTCGATCGCGTGATTGCGGGGGCTGTTGCGGTGGCTTGTAAGCCTCGTATAGCTCGCAAGCGGGCTGTTACTGTATGCCATCGTCCGCCGCCTCCTCCCCGTTTTTCTTGGCTTCCCCGTCTCCCTCTTCCGGGCCTTTGCCGTCGCCCATGGTCAAAAAGGCGGCTTCGTCGAAATAGTCTTCGTCAGGCTGTTTCTTTTTCATTCTGATCCTCTCCTTTCGAAATCAAACATACGCCCCACGCCTTAAATGCCCTGCAGCAGGCTTTCATACCGCGGCAGCAGCCACGCGTACGCCTCCCGCGAGAGGTGCTTCGTCGCCTTTTCGTGGCTGTTGTTGAACACCTCGCCCTCGTCCATCCAGGCGGAGAGGTTGTCGTCCGCAAAGCAGATCCCGCTCTCCCGGTGGTTGTCGAAGCAGGGCACGTTTTTCCGCCGGCACACGGTAAGCATGGCGTCCGCGTAGTCCACCTCATAATGGGGATACCCCGTCCATTTGTAGTCGAACCGCCTGTAATTGGTCAGAAACAGCAGCTTCGCCTTCGGAAACGCCTCCCGCAGCCCGTCGATCACCGTATTCAGCGCCCCGCAGAAGGTGGAGGGGTCCGTATCCGTCACCTCGCCCACCGGCACTTTCAGCCGGAAATCGTTCGCGCCGCCGATCAGCGCGATATAGTCCGGTACGAACTCCCCGCCGGTGAGCGCCGAGAGCTCCGTATCGGCAACGGACCTTGCAAAACCCGCCGTCTGCCGCTCATTGCCGGCGGAATCGTGCGTGCCGACCCCTGTGTCCGCCACCGGGCAGCCGCCGATCCCGAGATTTAATTCCTGCATACGGTATTTGAGCGCGAGCTGGTGCACCCAGGTCGCCTCAGGGCCGCTGATGCCGCCCATGGCAAGGCTGTCCCCGAGCATCGCGATCTTTTTGCCGTAGAGCACGCTGTTTTTCACCGGCTCGTCCCTGCGCGCCGGAAAATACCGCTCAACGCTCCCGGTAAATTCCTCCTGCGAAATATACGGGTGCGCATTCCCGGAGCCGTCCGTGCGTACGCCGTAACCGGCGCAAAGCCGCACGTTCATCGTACGCGGGGCGACGTATTCGATCTCACGCATATACTCGTTGCCGATGACGAGCGGCGTCCCGCTGCCGTTGCCTTCACTTCCGACCCATTCCACCAGGCAGCTCATATTTGCGGAGCCTGCGGAGCGGAAGCGGATCGCCTCGCCCTTTGCGAGGCGGATGTTATTCGTATAGACGTAGTAGTCGCCGCCGCTGATCTTCGCGCCCTCCTCCGTAAAGCAGCCGTTGCCGAGCGCGAAGACGAAATCCGTCACCGGGCGCTCCACGGTTTTTGTAAACGGCTCCACGGTGATCTGCCGCAGGGGGTCGTTTTTTGCGCAGGAGATCCTGAGGCGCAAAGGGTACGCCCCCGTGTGTACCGTGCGCACACTGCGGCCTTCTGCGCTCCCGGTGAAGATACTTCTCACAAAGTTTCCGTTGTCGTCAAACTCGCACAGCAGCGCCACGGTATTGGCGCAAATGACGTCCACGGTGAGCTGATGCCACGGGGGCAGCGTAAAGACGGCAGAAGTGATATAGCTTGCCAGGCTGTTCGGCGCGCCGGTGGCCGTATCGGCGGCCACGGCGCCCACGTCAAACGCAAGCAGTTCTTCCATACCCCCGGCAGCGGGGGCCTCCGTCACGCGGACAAACCCGTTCTCCAGCTGGTCGGTACGGGTGCAGAACCACAGGTATCCGTCCGCAGGCATCCGGTAGATGGCCTCGGCGTACCCCTCCGAAACCGGTTCCGCCAGCGGGTCAGTGGGCGTCGTCGCGGAGCCGGCGGCAAAGGTGACCAGCGAGGACGCGCCGATCAGCTTCGTTTCCACCACCGTATCCTTTCTGAAAAAGCGGCAGGCGGTGTGCCAGACGGTCTGCCCCGGAGTTTCCAGTTTGCAGTTCGGCCGGATCACCTGCGCCCCCGAAGACCATACAAGCTCCGGGATCACGTCCCTTCCGGTCGCCACGTCAAACGCGGCCTTCGTCTGCGCCCGTACAGCGTCGCCGGCGGTGGTATAGGTCACGCCGTCTGCGCCCACGCGGATGTCCGCCAGCTCCGCGTCGCCGGTGGTGGAGCCCTCCTCCAGCGCCGCAAGGTTCGCGATCTGCTGCCGCGCCACCAGATCGACCGACCCCGCCTTGCCGTCGGCATAACACTGTTCGATCCCGTCGTGGATGGCCTGCCGTACGTCGCGGCCGTATTTTGCGTTCAGGATCTGCGTCAGATTCTCATTGATATCAGGCATTTTCTTCCTCCTCTTCATTCAGCGCTTCAAAGCGCGCGTCCACTTCGGCGCGGTACGCTTCAAACGCCGTTTGATCTACAAAGTTGTTTTGGATCGCCGCGATCGACGCACCGAGCTTTCGGCGTTCATCCGCCTCCTGCCGGCGCAGGGCGGCGCGGCGGTCCGTCAGGCGCTCTTTGAGCGCCCCGAAGGTGTACGACGACCGGTCGGGGGAACTCAGGTCCGTTTCCGCCCGCGTACACAGAAACACGGCGTCAAGCCCGTGGGGCGGGCTTTTGACCCGGACGCTGCCGCCCACCTGCATGGGGGCGCCGGTCCCGCCCATGCGCCTGAGGTCCACCGCCCGGACCGTCAGCGCATCCGCGGGCAGGGCGTTCTGCGCAATATACGCCGCGGCGCGGGCGTAGAGGGTATCGGGGCGCATGATCCCCTCAAAGCGCACGGATTTATAGATCGCCCCGTACAGGGCAGTCATCGCCGGGGAGACCTCCATGGCGTCGCTGCCGCCGTTGAGCGTCGGGTCGTCCGCCAGCGTGACGGGCTCGGCGTCCTCCTCGCCCTCGGGCGTGTCGCCCACCGGCACCAGAAACGTAAACAGCGCGTCGGCGTTGGCGGCGCTCGTCAGGTCCAGAAGGTTTTTGCCGAACGTGACCGTGGGCAGCGCCTCCGAAACGGGCGCCGCGGACAGATAGTCGAGATACCGGCGCGTTTCGCCGTTTTCAGTGACCGTGCGCAGAAACAGATAGCCCTTCAGCTCATCCAGCAGCTTCGTCGTGAGCTCCGTCAGCGTATCGGGATAGATGCCCGAGTCCCGCACGAAAAACGTATCCGGCGCCGATACGTCCAGCGTCCCGGGATAAAACCTGCGGTCCGCGTCCACCTGGGCGTTGTGCGCGGCCAGCAGCATCTCCACGTAGTCGCGCACCGCCCCCGTGCGCGCGGCTGCGGTCGTCAGCTCCCGCCGTTCAAAGCGGTAGGGCCGCACCACGGAGTCCCGTAAAAACGCCAGCTCCCCCTCGGCGGTCACACTGACCCGGTTATAAAAATCCTTACTCACGCTGCGGATCCTGCCGTAAAAGATCCTGGTCTCCCCGTCGTAGGCCTCCACCCTGCCGAGCATCGGCGTCAGGCACCCTTCCGGCGCGCCCGCCGGCACGGTAAACGTCAGCACGTCCGCCTTGTTGACCTCCGTTCTGAGCTTCGGCGCCACGGCGGAATTCCGCCCCGCCCCCGCGCCGGAGGCGAAAAGAAGGCAGCCGGAGGAATAGAGTCGGTACATACAATCACATCCTTTCTGAATGTCAGGTTGAGGAAAAAAGTAATAAAGTAAGAAAGTAACAAATTCGGAACGCCGCTGCACCGCGGCGTTGATTATAGAAGGCTTACGGACCACCAGGACGCCATCTATGACCAGGCACAACGTCCTAAAGACACATCACGCACGCAACGCACATCATTTGCGAAGCAAACATCACGTGCCGTCAGGCGCACATCACGTTTTGCACAGCGAAACAACTATGATCGGGTGCGGGCAACGCCCGCCCTTATTTATTACTTTGTATCTTTTCTACTTTGATTCTTTCCTCACAGTCTTCCCGCCGCGAACGCCACCGTCACCGTCCCGGTGCCGGTGAAGCGCACGTTATATGCGGCGTCGGTGAGGACGACGGCGGCAAAAACGTTTTCGCCCGGTAAAAGCGTATAGGTATTGCCGCCGAGCGCCATGGTAAGGCCCGTGCCGGACGTGACCCGGAACACCGGCGTCACGGGCATGGGGCTGCCGATCAGCTCTAAATCCAGCGCGCCATCCACGATCAGGTCCGCGTACTCCCGTACCACGCCCCTTTCAAAACTGAAGGGATCCCACAGCCAGTTTTCGTCTGTGCTCGTCGGTTCCGTCCGGTAGGGGTCGAACACGCCCTCCAGCTTCAATACCGTCTTTGCGGCGTCGGTCTTTTCGCTCGTCACCTGCACCCGCCCGTGCAGGCACGCGTCCGGGGATTCATCCGTCGAAAGCGTCACCCGCCGGCCGTGTACGTCGCAAATTAAAGCGTCGATCGCGCTGCGCCGGGCGCTTCTGTCGCCGAAAAGAACGAATTCCAGGCTCCCCTTCCGGTCCTCATACCGGACCGGGCCGCCCAGCGCCTCGGTCAGGTCCAGCGACCCGTCGGCGCCAGGCACGCTGACGTACAGCGTCTTCGGCTTCGGCGGCGTCAGTGAAAACGCCTTGTGCGGATACATGCCGTAATCCCGGAAGGAATGTTTCCCGTTGAACGAGGCGCCGTATTTTGTTTCGTAGATATTTGGCATATCAGTTATCTCCTATCTCAATTTTTGAAATTTGTCAATATATTCTCCCAAAAAACTTTGGTTAAATATCAAAAAGCTTAAAGTTAGCACATTCGACATAGG
>JAFRNP010000078.1 GCA_017430145.1 Clostridia bacterium | reverse complement strand
TGCCGTTCGTCTTCATCTGATAGTGCCGCACGTTGTACACGGTGTCGGTGTTCGGCGTCCAGCGCGCCCAGAGGGTCGTATCGGCGGTCGTATCCTTGTTCCAGGTTCTGGCGGAGGCGCCTGTGGCGGTATAATACTGCGTGCCGCCGGTGGCGGCGGAGGTATCGTAATACCCCAAGAAGGTATACCCCGTCTTCGTCGGCATCGTCGCGTTCGGCATGGCGCTGTCGTAGGTCGCCGTCACGTTGGCAGTGCCCGCCGTCGTCGCCCCGTTGCCGTTTAAGATCACTTTGCAGGATTTTGCGGTCCACTGCGCGTACAGCGTACCGGTCCGGGCGGTATCGGAGGGCTTGGTCGTGCCGAAAGTAAAGGTCGCGCTTTGCCCGATCACAGAGGTCCCGCCGCTGCCTGCCGTGTAATAGTTTTTGAACGTATACCCCGTACGGCTGGCAGAGGGCGTGGTGGCGGTATACTGATAGCGCCCCGTGACCGGCGTGGCGCCGCTGATCGTGCCGCCGTTGCCGTTGAAGCTGATGGAGAAGCGCGGCTCCCACTTCAGGCACGCGTAGCCGCCGTTGATGTTGTACACGTCGGTGATCCACGCGCCGGCGCTCTGCGTATAATTGGTCCGGTTCGAGTAGCTGTTGAATGTGGAAACGTACCCGGAAGTGGCGCCGGCAGAGGCGTTGTGATAGCAGTTGACCGGCGTGCCTTTGTTTTCGGAGGTATAGCTGCCGGTGGTAGACGTGCAGTTTCCGCTGTAGACGTTATAAAGCGTGCTTTTTATATCGCCGACCACGCTGCCCGCGCGGGTGCCGGCGGCGGAGGAATTGAGCGTATAGCAGTCCGTGAGGTTATGGCGCAGATCGCCGACGGTGACGCCCGAAACGCCGGTGCCGGTCATATTGACGGTACTGTTTTTGACAAAGCACTGGTAGATCTTTCCGCTGCCGCCATCCGCCTGGCCGACCAGCGCGCCGCAGCGGTAGTCCGTGGGCCCGTTGCCGTAGATCTGCGCGTTATAAACGCCCACGCAGTTGATGACGGCGTTGTCGGTATAACCGAAGAGTCCCTTATAAACGTATAACGTGTTCCTGGAGGAGGAGGTCCCGAGCTTCATATTGGAGACGATATAGCCGCCCCCGTTGAAGGTGCCGCTGAAGGCGCGGGTCCGGTTCGTCTGCCAGATGCCGATGGGCGCCCAGTCGTAGGCGGACAGGTCCACGTCGGCCTTTAACGCGATCTTTGCGCCGGCGTAGCTCCTGCCGTTGTTCACAAAGCACGCCAACGAGCGCATCTGGGCGGCGCTGCTCACCACATAGCCGTCTGTTGTATTGTAATCCAGCGGGCCGGTGGACTGCCAGATCAGCTGCGGCCAGCCGCCGTTGTTCCCGCCGGACATAAAGCTTTCGGGGCCGTAACCTGTGTTGGTGCCGTTGCCGACGATCGTCCCCTGGACGTTGTTCTCGCCGTAGGAGTAAAGGTAAGAGCCGTCGCCGTTGTCGGAGTGGAAGGGATAATAGTTTACGAAGCTGAACGCCACCGTGCCGTTGCCGTCGCCGACGAAGCCGCCTTTGCGGCCGCTGCCCTGGGCAAGGGAGACGTTGTAGGCGTAGGATTTATAGATGGTGGACTCGCTTGTCGCCTGTCCGCAGAAGCCGCCGATCACGCAAACGCCGTTCTGGTTGATCGTGACGTTGCGGGCGTAACAGCCCTGAATGACGCCCTTGCAGTAGCCGACAAAGCCGCCCACGCGCTCGTCGTCGCAATAATGGTTGATATAATACGACGCCGTTTCGACGCCCATGTTCAGAATGACCGCGCTGCCGCCGATGATGCCGAACAAGCCCACGTGCTTGACGGACGAGCGGGAAGCGGAGGTCCCCACGCGCACGTTTCTGACCACGTGCCCGTTGCCGTCAAAATAGCCGCAGAACCAGCGCTGGGATTCCGAATAGGTGGTGCTGCCGCCGTTGGCGCGCTGGATACCGATGGGCGTCCATTCTCTGCTGCCCAGGTCGATATCCACGGTCAGGACAAAGTATTTTCCGCTTGACCAGCCGTTATTGTTGTTTGTCTGATAAGCGACGCCCGCCAGCTTTGCCGCGGTATCAATGATATAGGGCGAGGCTGCCGTACCCGAGCCCGAGAAGGACGTGGAAACGGAACCGTCCCAGCTCGATACGGCGGCGTCTGCCGTCGGGGAGATCCCGAGGGGCAGCAGGCCCGTCAGCATCAGCGCCGCCACAAGGCACGCCGTAAAGCAGCGAAACGCTTTTTTCATAAAGATTCCTCCAATGATTATTTATTATCTAAATATATATTTTATTCCAATTGCGTGCATTTGTCAAGCGACAGCGATCCGAAGACGGTTTTGGCGTGTCATAAGACGGTTTTGGCGCCCGCCATCAGCCGCGGCGATCCGAGACAGACCGGCCCGTTGGTTTTGAAGTCGGCGTTCGGGGCTGCGGGCGGTTCGGCTGCCGTTTCCAGCGCCTCAAGGGGCGCGGTGGACAGCAGCAGGGTCTCCTCTTTCTGCAGCGCCGAAAAATCATAAACCGTCTCGTACGCCGTCTCCGTCTGCCTGATCTCAGCGGGGGCGAACGCGCCGCCGGGCTTTGCGGTATAGGCGTAAAGCGCCGCATCCGCCGGCAGGGGGAGCGTCAGCAGCAGCGGGTTTCCAAGCAGGCTTTTTACCGTGACCAGCAGGTTTTCGCCGTCAAACTCCGCGCCGACGGCAAACCCGCCCGCGGCAAGCAGCCGGCAGGCGGCCTTTTGGCCCGGGTACGCAGGAAAGACCCGCACGACGCCCTCGTGGCTCTGCAAAAGCAGTTCCTGCAGCGCGAGCGCCAGGATCGGCGCCGTTTCAAAATCAAAGTGGGTAAACGCGTCCACGGCGACTTCGTTCATCTCTTCGGTATCCGTATTCCGGAAACGGTAGCGCCGCCGCGGCGTCTCCACGATGCTGCCGGGCTCGCCGACCTCCGCATTAAAGCCGTTGATAAAGCCCTGGTTGCCCTGCAGCATGCCGTTTGCGGCTTCAACAGCCTCTTTGCCGAGGCCCATGCGCGCCAGAAACACCGGCAGCAGGTCCCAGTGGCCCACGGCGTTCCCGGGCCGGTGCAGGGAGAGCTGGTTGAGCATGTTGTCAAACAGCGGCGTCCCGCGGTCCTTCAGGCCGAATACCCCGGCGGGATACAGCGGGGAGAGTTCGATATCCGGGAATCCGTAGCAGATCTTTTTGCTGTCCGGGTCGCCGTACATCTTTCGTATCGGCTTTCCGTCCCGCAGGCCGATCCCGAACACTTTGCCGTCGCCGAGGGGCTTTTTGCCCTTTCCGAGGCCGAACCCGAACCGCTCCCCGTCCCAGTCGTCGCCGAGGTCCGGCGGCAGCAGGAGGGGCGGCGGCAGGTGCGCCAGCACGTCCCGCAGGCGCTCGGCAAACGCCGCGTCCGCATGGGGCAGGAGCGCTGAAAACAGGGCGCGGACCATCACAAGGTCGGTCAGGGTGTCATCGGTGGGCGGGTTACCCTCGTAGGCGGTGGTGCCGGAGAGATGGTAGACCCCGTCCGCCCCAGGAGAGAGCATATCGAGATAAAACTCCGCAGCCGCCGTCATCATGGGCAATACGCTCTCCCGCAGGAACCTTTCGTCCCCCGTGAAGCGGTAATGCTTATACATCTGCATGGCGATCTGGGACAGCGGCGTGCAGTTGAGCGAGTCGTAATCCGCGCCGCGCCCGTACCGGTCCGTCACGTCGTGGACGAAGGCGCCCTTTTTGTGCTTGACGCGTCCGGCGTACAGCCGGGCGACCGCCAGCCCGTCCCGGCGCATCCGGTAATAGTTGTCCGCCAGCTCCCCGTGCCCGGCGGCGTCCAGCGGGGCGTACAGATGCTGCATGTTGTAGTGGAAGTAATAGACCCACGGCACGTAGTCGTGGTAAAAGCTCCACAGCCCGCTCGTAAAGTGCGGCGGGTACGCGCCCCTGCTTTCGCTGTTCATGGTATAGAGATACAGATAATAGACGTTTTCAAGATAATCGTCGGGCAGCGCGATATACGAGCGGTTCCAGAACGCTTCCCACTGCGCTTTATGCGCCGCGTAACGCGCCCCGGCGCCCGCCGACAGCGCGTTATCGAGCGCATTGTCGCACGCCGCTTTTGCCGCTGCCGCCGTCTCTCCGGTCTGCACGGTATACAGCAGGGTAAACGCCTGCGCCGTACCGGAAGGCAGCGTGAGCCCCGCCGTATGCCGGTTGATCCGCCGGCAGGTCTCCGGCGGGACGTCAAGGGTCAGCGCAACGCAGAATTTCGTCGCGTTCAGCTCCTGCGTGATATACAGCCGCCCGTTCTCCGTCTGCGCGTCGGTGCCCCCGAGCCCCGTTTCCGGAGAAGGCTGCTGCTGGCTGTACCAGCGCCAGAGCGTCCGGCTGCCCCAGCGGGAAAGCCGCACCTCGGGCGCCGCCGCATCCTCAAAGGAGGCCTTCACCGTCACAAAGGAAACGCCGGTCCCGGCGTCCGCAAAAGCCGAAAAAGATACGTTCCCGAACGGCGTTTCGCTTTCGAGGTTCGCCGTCGCGTCGGACAGCGACAGCCGGCAGTGAAACCGCTGCTGGTACAGGTACTCGAACACCGGCGCGTCAAAGCGCAGCGTGATCTCGGCGCCGTGGCAAACGGCGGTCAGCGCCTCCTCCCTGCCGGAGCAGAAGCACGCGTCGTCAGAGGTGACGCCCGCGGGGGCGTCCTGCCACAGGTCCGTTTTGTTGACGTGGATATGCAGCCCGTCCTTTTCGGGCCACAGCAAAGACCCTCTGTCGCCGTCGCCGAGGGGGAGCCCCGCCGTGGGGGAATTGACGGGCGTGCCGAAATACAGGTCGTGCCGCGGCAGCCGCCGGACGGTATCGTTTGTCCAGCGGTTCAGCGCCGGATCAAATGCGGTTTTCATGGCGTTTTCTCCTCTCTGTCATTCTTTCAGCAAAAACCGGCGCACCCGCGCCTTGATACCCGGCGCTTCGTCGTAAACCGCGTGCCCGTAAGGGGCGGGATAGAGCTTACACGCGCATCCGATGCCTGCGGCGGTCTCCCGGGCGCCTTCGGCGGTGGTGACCCGGTCGTTTTCGGCGCCGAGCACCAGCGACGGGCAGCGGATCTCCGGCAGCCGGCTGACGATATCAAAGCCCTCGCCCGCCATGGCGTTGACGCAGAAGATCTCAAGCTCCCGCGCGGTCGGGACCGGCAGGGTCTTTAAGATCGCTTTGCCGAAGCGCCGGTACGTTTTCGGGGACAGTATCTTTTGCAGGAACGCGTCGTTAAGTTCTTCTCCCCTGCCCGCTTTCGCCATATCGATCCATTCTGTGACGACCGCCCTGACGGTTTCGTTTTCTCTGGAGAGCGTGGAACACAGCGCAAGTTTTTTGACGAACTCCGGGCGTTCGAGCGCCAGAAGCTGCGCGATCATGCCGCCCTGGGATACGCCGTATACGTGTGCGGCCGTAACGCCGAGGGCGTCGAGCGCCGCGGCGGCGTCTTTTGCCATCCCCTCCAGGGTAAACCCCGGCGGCGGATCTTTGCGCCTGTCGACCAGCCGGACGGTAAAATCCTTGCAGAAGCTGCGGTAAGCGGAGACGATCGTCTCCGCGCCCGCAAGCACGGGCGTCACACTGAGGCCCGGCAGAATGACAAGCGTACGTTCGCCCGTGCCGAAGGTCAGGACCTCCGTCCTGCCGCCGCAGGTTTCCGTTTCGTCGATGCGGTAAGAAGTACTCATACAGATCCCTCCGAAAGCTGTTATTTTTATTTTATCACATTTGTACGAAAATGTAAATTTGTATTTTTGCGAAATGGCAATGGAAAAACCGCCGCAAGTATGCTACAATGGAAAAAAGAATAAAATAGAGAGGTGTCTGCCATGATCCCCGCTTTGATCGTTCTTTGTATCCTGATCGTTGTGATCGTCGTTCTGTCCGTTCTGATCAACCTGAAAACAAAGCCCCGGAAAGAGGGGGCTGAAAACCAGATCGCCGTGGGCGGCATGCTGGAGTCCGACGATTTCGATTACGGGAAGGAGCGGGACAAAAAGCTCGCCAGAAGCGTCGTCGTCAAGCTGATGCAGGTTTTGTGGATGACCACCGCAAAATCCGACGCCGCCAACCATGAAAAGATCGCGCCGAACACGCCGGGGGGCATCCGGGAGCATCTCGACATCCCCTATATCGACGACAAAAGCCGCTACCATAAGCTGGACGTCTATTATCCCGAGGCGCTCGCCGCTACCAGAAACCCCGTGATCATCGATATCCACGGCGGCGGCTGGATGTACGGCGACAAGGAGCTGAACAAGCCCTACTGCCTGGGCCTTGCAAGCCGCGGCTATACCGTGTTCAGCATCAGCTACTCGCTGGTGCCGGACGTGACCGTGGAGCGGCAGCTGCAGGAGATCGCCCTCGCCATGCAGAAGATCAAAACGCTGCTTCCCGAGTACCCCTGCGACCCGTCGAACGTCATTCTGACCGGCGACTCCGCCGGCGGACAGCTTGCCGCGTTCACCGCTGTGCTGCTGCAGAGCGACGAGCTGTGCGAAGCCTTTGACGTCAAACGTGTGGACCTGCCGCTGTCGGGACTGCTGCTGACCTCCCCGGTGCCGAACATGAACGCCAAGGGCTACATGAAGATCTACACCGCAAAAATGTGGGGCAGCAACTATAAAGACAAAAAGACGCTGCCGTATATGAACTTTGAGGACCTGATCGGCTACGCCGAGCTGCCGCCGACCTACCTCATCACCAGCGCCGGCGATATTCTTGCCCACGACCAGACCGTTTCGGTCTACAACACCTTAAAAAAGCACAAGGTCAACTGCGTGCTGGCGGATTTCGGCGGCGAAGAGGGCAAAAAGCTGCCGCACGTCTTCAGCGTGCTTTCGCCCTATGAGGGCAGAGGCAAGAGCGTTGTGGACGACGCCCTGAAATTCCTGAACGCGAACCGCGTTTAAGGCAACACCGCACAATCCGGGCGTACGGCGCGTTTGTACCGTATTGCCTGAAGATATACCGGAGGGAAAAAACATGAAAAAAATCAAGATCGGCATCGCCGGCACCCGCGGGCTCTCCACGCTGATGGGACTGAAAGCCATCGAAGACGTGGAGATCACCGCCATGTGCGACCTGGACGAAACGCACCTGAACGAGGCGGCGGACAAGATCGGCGTCAGCAACCGTTACCGCGTCTTTGACGATATGCTGGAAAGCGACGTCGACGCCGTGATCATCGCCACGCCCATGCAGTGCCACGTGCCGCAGGCCATTGCGGCGCTGGAGGCAGGCAAGCACGTGATGAGCGAGGTCACCGCGGGCGTGAGCATGGACGAGCTGTTCTGGCTTTGCGAGTGTGTGGAAAAGTACGGTAAGATCTATATGTACGCCGAAAACTATATCTACACGCCGGAGGTCCAGCTTGTAAAAAGCATGGTCCGCGCCGGGCTTTTCGGCGAGCCGTATTACGCCGAGGGCATGTACATGCACAACATCGGCAGCATCCTCACCTACCCGAACGGCAAGCGTTCGTGGCGCAGCTACTGGCAGTGCGGCAAACGCGGCAATTTCTATCCCACCCACTCCATCGGCCCCGTCATGCAGTGGTTCCCGGGGGACCGGATCACGGAGATCTCCACCTTCTCCCCGGGCGTATGGAACGACGTGGGGCTCAAGCAGGATTCCGGCACCACCACCATGTGCCGCACCGAAAAGGGAAAGCTTTTGAACATCCGCACCGACTGCATGTCCGCGCACCCGCACAACATGGACTTCTACCACCTGCAGGGGACCCTCGGCTGCTACCGCTCCAAGACCCACGGCAGCGACTTTCACCGGGTCTCCTTTATCGGGGAGGACAGCCCCATCCACGCCATGCAGTGGAAAAAGCTGGAGGACTTTGAAGACTATCTGCCCGACCGCTTCAAGTACGCCACCGAGGAACAGAAGCACGCCGGGCACGGCGGCGGCGACTTCTTTATCGTGGAGGACTTCATCAACGCCGTCCGCGATAATAAGCAGCCGGATCTGGACGTTTACACCGCCTGCGAATGGACGGCGGTGGGCCTGCTTTCGGCGTTGAGCGTCACAAACAACGCAAAGCACATCGAGATCCCGCACTTCCGCAAAAACATGCCGCTGGAAGAAAAAATCGTAAAACTGTAAAAAAACAAATAATTAATTCAGAAAGGAATTTATATCATGGCAAAAAGATTTGTACTCAACGAAACCAGCTACCACGGCAAAGGCGCCGTGAAGGAGATCCCCGGCGAGATCGCGCGCCGCGGCTTTACGAAATGCTTCGTCTGCTCCGACCCGGATCTTGTGCGCTTCGGCGTCAGCAAAAAGGTGACGGACCTGCTGGATGAAGCCGCCATCCCCTACGCCCTGTATTCCGACATCAAGGCGAACCCCACGATCCAGAACGTACAGAACGGCGTGGCCGCCTTCAAGGCTGCAGGTGCGGACTGCATCATCGCCATCGGCGGCGGCTCCTCCATGGACACGGCGAAGGCCATCGGCATCATTATCGAGAACCCCGAATTTTCCGACGTCGTCTCCCTTGAAGGCGTGGCGCCCACGAAGAAAAAATGCGTGCCGATCATCGCGGTGCCCACCACCGCAGGCACCGCCGCAGAGGTCACGATCAACTACGTGATCACCGACGCCGAAAAGAACCGCAAGATGGTCTGCGTGGACGTCAACGATATCCCGGTGCTCGCCGTCGTGGACCCCGACATGATGTCCACCATGCCCAGGGGGCTGACCGCCGCCACCGGTATGGACGCGCTGACCCACGCGATCGAGGGATATATCACCGCCGGCGCATGGGAGCTGTCGGATATGTTCCATATCAAAGCGATCGAGATCATCGCAAAATCCCTGCGCGGCGCGGTGGAAAACACCGACGAAGGCAGAGAGGGCATGGCGCTGGGCCAGTATATCGCCGGTATGGGCTTTTCAAACGTGGGGCTCGGCATCGTCCACTCCATGGCGCACCCGCTGGGCGCTCTGTACGACACGCCCCACGGGATCGCGAACGCGATCATCCTGCCCACCGTTATGGCGTACAACGCGCCCGCCACCGGTGAAAAATACCGCGATATCGCAAAGGCGATGGGCGTTGCGGGCGTGGACGCCATGACGCTTGACGAAGCGCGCGCCGCAGCCGTCGCCGCCGTGAAGAAGCTCGCCGAGGACGTGGGCATCCCCGCAGACCTCAAGGAGATCGTAAAGGAAGAGGACCTGGATTTCCTGTCCCAGTCCGCCTTTGACGACGCCTGCCGCCCCGGCAACCCGAGAGCGACCAGCGTGGAGGAGATCAAGGCGCTGTATAAAGCGCTGCTGTAATTGATATAATTATTTCCTCTTTCCACATATTTTAAGGCAACACCGCATAATTCCGGTGTGCGGATTGCGCAGTAGATTTTTTCGTCAGATTGTACAGATTTGACGCCGTCAACCTGGCGGTTGGCAAGGAAAATCTGTGCAGGATGACGGAATAAAGATCAAGCAAGG
>JAFRNP010000077.1 GCA_017430145.1 Clostridia bacterium | reverse complement strand
GCACTGCTCCGCAGGCCCAGGGCTCTGCCCTTGGATCCCGCCGCCTTTGAAAAGGCGGGCGAAACTTTTTATGATTAAGGGATGCGGGGCCGGTGAAAGGCAGCGGTTTTTTGGTCGGCCGATCTTTCTGCGTTCATCTTGCCGCCTTTGTCCCGATCGAACGGATATCCTCAAAATAGACCCGGGCGCCGTCCACCTCCAGATATTGCCGGTGCTCGTTGATCGCCGTCACGCTGCCCACCGCCTGCGTGTAACTGCCCTTGCAGAAATAGCAGACCTGTACCTGTTCACCGACGCTCAGCCTGGTCAGCGCCCGGTTGATCGCCTCCACGACCCCCGCGTCGGGCTCGACCTTCTCCTGCCGCTCGATCTCCTGCAGCGCCAGCGCCTCCTCCAGCCCCTTGACCGCCGCGAAGGGCATAAACTGCTTCGCCCGCTGGGCCGGCGGCATTTTCGGCCGTACAACGTTCTCCATGGTCCCCTGTCCTTTCTGTCCGATGCCGACAACTTCAATTACGCCTTGTGCCCGCCGATCTGCAGATTGCGCTCCCGGGCGGTGGCGCCCTCGGTAAAGCTCATGCCCTTGAGCACCGCATTTTTGCCGTAACGGTCCGTGATCTCCAGAACCGTCCGCTGCAGCTCGGTTTCCGCCTCATCCTCCGCCAGCGTATCAAACAGGCTGAGCTGCACCGTACCCTGCGTCTCCACATGGTTGCAGCTCAGCTGCAGCCGGCGGATCGGATAAAACGGGTTCGCCACCCGCATATACAGCGCGTCCACCGCCGGGCGCAGCAGCTTGTCGGAATTCACCGCCCGCGCAACCGTCGTGCTGCCGTGCGATCCCGGGACCCCTGCCGACGACGAATACCCCACGTACAGGCTGACGGAATTGGTGATCACGTCCTTTTTCACCATGTCCAGGCACAGCCGGTCGATCATCTCCTTGACCACCACCCGCGCCTCCTGAAAACTGTAATCCCGCATCAGCACCTGCCCGGCGGACAAACAGGAGGTTTTGGAGCGGTACGCCTTGATATCCGCCATGGTCGTGCTCTCCCGTCCCCAGGCGTGGTCGATCAGCAGCTCCGCGTCCACGCCGAAATGCCGGTAAACCAGGTCCTCGGGGCACATGGCAAGGTCCCGCATGGTATATACGCCGATGTGCGCCAGCCGGTTCGCGATCCCGGGGCCGATCCGCCAGAAATCCGTCAGCGGCCGGTGGTCCCAGAGCAGTTCCCGGTACTGGGTCTCATCCAGCTCCCCGATAAAATCCGGCGCGTGCTTCGCAAGAACGTCCAGCGCGATCTTTGCCAGATACAGATTCGTGCCGACCCCGCAGGTCGCCCGCACGCCCACGCGCTTCAGCACCTGCCCCATCAGGCCCCGCGCCAGCGCCCGCGGCGTACGCTTGTACAGCGCCAGATAGTCCGTCACGTCGATAAACGCCTCGTCGATCGAATAGACGTGGATATCCTCCTTTGCGAAATAATGCAGGTAGATCCCGTAGATCATCGCCGCGTAATCGATATACTTCTGCATCCGGGGCGTCGCCATGATATAGTCGATGTGCTTCGGGATCTCAAACACCCGGCAGCGGTTGCGGACCCCCAGCGCCTTCATGGAGGGACTGACCGCCAGACAGATGGTTTTGTCGCTGCGCGTCGGGTCCGCCACTACCAGATTGGTGGTCATGGGGTCCAGCCCCCGCTCCACGCACTCCACCGACGCATAAAAGGATTTTAAGTCAATGCATAAATACTGCCGTTCCATTTTTCCGCCTCTTTTACAAAAAGAACATTTGTTCTAACCGTATTATAGTACATTTGTTCGGGTTTGTCAACCACTTCTTTTCTGCGGTTTTACGCCAAAATATGCCGTTTTTTTCTTGCAAACGTGAAAAAAGGACTGCAAACCTGCTGTTTGGCAGATCTGCAGCCCCCTCCTGCTGCGGTCAGTAGCCAATGACGTCCCTTTCCACCGCTTCAACCGTCTCGGGCGGGATATCCTTCGTTTCCAAAAGATAAACGGTGTTCAGCATCGGGTTGAAAATACCGAGCCTGCGGATATCCTGATATTGGGGATACGAGCGCCTGCTCATGAGCCAGTACATCAATAACTGCAGCGTCTGCTTGTTATCCGGCTTGCTTTTTGACACCTTGAAATCCCATAACGTATCCGCGGTCATAAAATCGGCGTCTCCGGAATCGACCGTTTTCGTGTACCCGCCGGGGAAATACAGGCCGGAACCGACCACCGGGCCGTACTGCGCAAAAAACGACAGGCATCTTTCAACCAGCACGCGGATATTATGGATCGTATTCCCGTCCGGCGTCGTCTCGTCCGCGCTTTTACAGATCTCAGCCTCCTCGGGAGAGACTCTGAACCAGACGTCATACGTCACCGCTTTGCACGCGGCAACGATCGACGCATCGTCCAGACCTTTGATCGCCCCGATAAGGGATCCGATATCCACCTTTTTCTCCCGGTCTTCCGCCTCTTTTTGCTCGCCGAAATAGGATATCCGTACGGAATACCCGCAGATCGGATTTGCAAACGCCTCCGCAGCCGGCATGCCGGACATGAATCTCGTAAGATACTCCACCGCCATGCCTCTGACGGAATAATGGACGTTTTCGTCAAACAATTCCTGCCCGTCGTCGTAAACGACCTCTTTGAACTGCGACGGTTTGATATACCCGCCTCTCGGCTGCTTGACGCTTTTGCATCTCACTGTTACTGAACTCATTTTGATTCGCTCCTTTTTTTTATTTCGTAAAACGCATCGTACAGAACAACGCGTTTTGACGCGATTGATTCTGAGAGACGTCTCTCACAGATTTAAGGCAACACCGCATAATTCCGGTGTGCGGATTGCGCAGTAGATTTTTTCGTCAGATTGTACAGATTTGACGCCGTCAACCTGGCGGTTGGCAAGGAAAATCTGTGCAGGATGACGGAATAAAGATCAAGCAAGG
>JAFRNP010000076.1 GCA_017430145.1 Clostridia bacterium | reverse complement strand
GACAAACGAACGCCCGCGCGAATTCCTGCTGGGCTACGCCCTGTCAAAAACGCCCTCCAGCGTTTCGCAGGCAAAGGCCTGGGCGAAGCGCGCGCTGCCCTTTGCCGCGGCAGGCGCGGCGGGCGCCGGGCTGCTGGCGGTCTGCGCGGTCAAAAAAAGAAAGGACTGAGCGCGATGGATCGGCACCAAAGCCGGACAAAGCTGCTCATACTTTGTTTTCTGCTTGCGCTGCCGGTCTCTCTGGCGGTTTCGCAGATCGTTTTTCTCCGGGTCTTCGTCGCCTGGACGAATATGGCGGCGTACGTTCTCTGTATACTCTGATCACGGCGCGCGCCGGCGGCGAATGCGGCGTGCCGGTCGGGGACCGGGCGTTCACGCTCACCGACGAAAGCGGCGATCCGGCCGAAGGGACGGTGTCCGGCGGGGTCCTGCGGTTTTCCTGCGAGACAGGCGAAACGTATCGGATCGTCTTTGGCAAATGACGCGGGCGTTCCGCGCGGAAACGATATAACGATTATTGAAAAACCGGCGTTACATATGAAACGGCCGGCGCAAAAAAGGAGACAAACCATGACACTCTGTGTACCGATCCCCTGCTTTTTTCCGGGCCTGCCTTTTGAAACGGCCGTTGCAAAGATCGCCGCGTTGGGCTATCGATACGTTGAGATCTACGACTGGAAGCAGCTTGACCTGCGGTCTGCCGCAAAGGCGCTGGCGGATCAGGGCGTTACGCTGCTGAGTATGTGCACCACCGAATTCTGCCTGACAGACCCCGACCGCCGCGGCCTCTGGCTCGACGGGATCAAAGAAAGCTGTGAGGCGGCGGCCGTTCTCGGGGTCAAAAAGCTGATCACGCAGGTGGGCGCCGATACCGGCGCCGAAAGGAAAAAACAGCACGATTCGATCGTTGACGGCCTGAAAGCGGGGGCGGAGATTCTGGAACGCGCCGGCGTCACCGTGATGATCGAACCGCTCAACACGAAGGTCAACCATCCGGGCTATTATCTGACCGCCTCAGACGAAGCGTTCGGGATCGTACGCGCGGTGGGCAGCCCGAACGTGAAGGTCGTTTTCGATATCTATCACCAGCAGATATCCGAGGGGAACATCCTTCCGAATATCACCGGGAACCTCGGGCTCATCGCGCATCTGCACGCCGCCGGGCATCCCGGCAGAAATGAGCTGCAGTTCGGCGAAAACGATTACAAAAATATTTTTGCCGCCGTCGACAGGGCGGGGTATACCGGCGCCTGCGGACTCGAATACAATCCGCTTATGGATCCGGAAGAGAGCCTGAAAACGGCAAAAGCGCTGTACGCAAGCGCAGAATGAAAAACTGAAAAGACAGCCCTCACATACGGAAAATATAAGGAAGGTGTAATAAATGAACCTCATACCGGAAAACGCCGTTTGTACGGGAAACTATTACTGTACCTGGGACGCGCAGTGCGACGCCATGCACACCGGAGCCCCGCAGGGCGAAAAGGTCCAGTCGCGCGACGCGATGTGCGAAGACTTTTTGTTTGGCGAAAACGGGCTGCTGAACAGCTTTGCAGGCGTCAGAGGCGATCTGATCGTCGTTCTGGACGACGGCTGGGACGTGCCGTACGGCGCCGTGGACCGCCGGCTATTCGGTTCTCTGGAGGCGGACGCCGAACGGTTTCCCTCTTTAAGCGGCATGTCTCCCGCCCGGCGTCTCAAAGCGTTGTCTGAACGCGTAAAGGCGCTCGGGTACCGCGGCCTCGGGCTTTGGGTCCCTACGCAGACGCCCTCCCTTGTCGGCGGAAAAACGGTATCTCTTTCCCCGCAGGAAGAAAGGCTTTACTGGGAAGAACGGGCGAGATGGTGCCATGAAGCCGGGATCCTGTACATAAAGGCGGATTGGGGCGCGCATCAGGGGGATGCGGCGTACTGCAAAATGATGACGCAGTGTATGCGCAAATTTGCGTCGGGGCTTAAAATCGAGCACGGGCTTGTGGGACGGCCGCTGTTTGAATCGGAAGCGGACGGCCCTGCAGTGCCCGATTGGGTCAAACAGTACCTCCGGGACGTATTGCCGGACAGCGATTATCTGCGGACCTACGACGTCGTCCATGAACTGAAATACGCGTCCACGGTCGACCGCGCGTCGGTCTGCCTCGCGGCCGCGGCGGAGATCGAGGGCCCGTGCGCCGTGCTGAATATCGAGGATACGGCGCTGATCGGCGCTGCGCTCGGCTGCGCCGTCGGCGTGATGCGCCACGATCTTGAAAAACAGCGCAAATATCTGCCGCTGCCGCCGAGGCTTACATCCGAATCCGTCTGCGCCCTGCGCTGGCAGCGGATCGCGCCGCCCTTCCCGGCAAACGCCGGGACCCTGCACATTTCGGAAAAACGGCTCAAAGACGTATGGCTCTGTCCCGAACGGTCGGATGACCTGTGGCCGAACGTACCGGCGGGCGCGTATTACGTCACCGCCCCCGCGGCGGTTTCGCGCAATATGCCGCTGCCGGAGGTGAAGGCGGACGGCGAAAAGCCGTACGTTGTGTGCTCGAGCCACCCGGAAACGGGCGCGCTGTGTTTAGCCGTCACGCCGCGCACGTTCGGCGGCCGGATCGACCTGACGCCCCCGGCGGCGATCATGCTCAAAGGCGGCGCGGCGTCTGCGCCGGTCGGGTTGTTCGGACGGTTTGATTCCCTCTCGGTCGACTTTGCCGAACCGGTGGAGGGCTGTACGGTTTATGCGCAGAGCCTTCTCTCCGATACGGCCGAGGACGTGACGGGCCGGGTTTTGCTTTCCGGGAACCGTCTGACCGTCCCCGGCAGCCTGGCGCTTGGGATCGGCGCTCCGGAGGACCGTGAAAACGGGATCCCCGCCGTCGTCCTCCGCCTGACGCGGGACGCCGTTTGAACGCTATGATAAGGAGGCGGAAAAAATGTCTTCGGCAGTCGCTTTTTTCAGAAAGGTTTTCAGTTTGCTTTTTACTGCCCTGTTTGCGCCGACCGGCGCGGTATCGTCGCCCCCCCCGCGGTCAAAACGGGGGCGCTGGTCCCGGCCAATGAATACGCGTACCCGTATTCGGAGGGCGCCGCGTTTTGTCAGGGGATCGCGACGGACGGGACCTGTTTTTACGGAACAGGCTGCATCAAATACCTCAACTATAACGCCCTTGTCAAAATCGACGCCGCCACCGGCGAGATCCTGCAGATCCGCGATATGTGCCTGCCTGCGGATGTGGTCGGCAGGGGGTATTCCCATCTCGGCGACTGCTCGTACTGCGACGGCAGGATCTACGCCGCGTGCGAAGCGTTTTTCTTCAGGGACCCCTCCCGGACAAAAAACTTCCCGGACAAAGAATTTTCCGGACAAAAAAGGAACCCTGCCCCGTGCAGGATTCCTTTTCTTTTTCGGCGCGCCCGGTTTTCGGCGGCGGCGCGTCCGGACGGATCGTTCTCGCAGGATACCGTCGGAATAAGCGGGTCGTTTGCGATCACGCCCGCGGCCTTTTTTACATGCCCCCGCCGGGCGGCTGCCGCGCGGTTCAGCCCAGCTCGTCCCACGCCTGCCGCAGACGCCGGGCGACCGGCAGATGCTGCGGGCACGCCGCTTCGCAAGCGCCCCAGCCGATGCATTTGTCCGCGCCGGCGCCGTTCTCTCTGATCCGCTGCAGCCTCCGGTCTTTTGCGGGGTCCGTGCAGTAAAGCGAAACGTTGTTCCAGGCGGAAAAGATCCCGGGGATCTCCACGCCGTTCGGGCAGGGCATGCAGTATTTGCAGCCGGTGCAGCCGATCTTCGTGCGGTCCAGGTAAGCCGCGCGCACGTTTTCCATCAGCTGCAGCTCGGCGTCGTCCATGCAGCCGGGCGCTGCGCCGTCAAAAATGCGCAGGTTCTCTTCGACCTGCGCCGGCTCGTTGCAGCCGGAGAGCACCACGGAGACCTCCGGATGGCTGCACAGCCAGCGAAACGCCCACTCCACCGGGGAGCGCTTTACCGGGAAGGCGTCGTAAAGCGCCTGCACGTTTTCCGGCGCGTGTGAAAGCCTGCCGCCCAAAAGCCCCTCCATGACGACCACGGGGATCCCCTTTTCGGCCGCCAGCTTCAGCCCGCGCTTCCCCGCCTGGTTCTCCACGTCCATGAAATTATACTGGATCTGCACCATATCCCAGTCGTAATCGTTCAGGATGTAAGCAAAATCTTCATACGGGCCGTGAAAGGAAAAGCACTTGAAGCGGATCTTTCCCTCCCGCTTCATATCGTCAAAGAATTTCGGCGCGCCGATCGCTTTGAATTTTTCCCACTCGTTTTTATCGATCCCGTGCATCAGATAAAAATCGATGTGGTCGGTCTGCAGCTTTCTGAGCTCCTCGTCCAGCAGCGCCTCCATGCTTTCGCGGTCTTTTACGAACCCCAGCGGCATTTTGGTGGCGACTGTTACCTTTTCGCGGTAACCGTCCTGCAGCGCCTTGCCCACGACGGTCTCAGAGGTCTTGTTCAGATACACGTAGGCGGTGTCCAGATAGGTCACGCCGCCGTCGATCGCCTGACGGATCAGGGCGACCGCCTTTTCTTCGTCGATCGTGCCGTCGCCCTTCGCCTCGCCGTTGAAGCGCATACAGCCCAGACCGAACGCGGAGGTCCGCACCCCCAGTTTCCCCATTGTACGGTATTGCATGCCGGTATTCCTCCTGTTTACAGATCGTCCGTGAAAAACGTTGTTTTCGGCGGGAAAAGATGAAAGAAATCCGATCCCGGGTTCAATATGACGAGATCCGGCACGTACGCTGCGTCCGTGAACCCGCACAGCAGAAGCTGAGAAGCGCGGCCGATACCCATGATCACGTCGGGCGCATGCCTGCTGTCCCTGTCCACGTCAACGCCGTTTGCCGAAACCGTTACCTTATATATTTCGCTTTCTATCTGAATCGTAAACTTTCCGTCCCGCCCGGGGTACCGGTGGGTTTTCAGGATCTTTTCCGGATCCAGGATCCTTGCCGAGCCGGTGCTGTGTACGGTGATCCCGCATTTTCGCATATCCCCGATATATTGCAGCAGGGGCGCGTTTTCGGGGATCTTCTGAAAACAGACGTTTTTTTGGTTGGTTTCAAAGTTGCGCAAAAATCCGAGGATCCCCAGCATGGATCCGCACGAATCGAAATAGATCTCCTTAACGAATACCGTGCTTTCCCCTCTGTCCACCGAGAACGTTGCAAACGACCTGTTTTTCCAGATATACGTATAGCTCTTTGAGAGATACGGCTGCGCCGGAAAAGCCTCCGCCGACTCCCGCGTAAAGCAGAGGTTGTACCCTCCGGCGCAGCGGTTGTAAATTTCCAGCAGCTGCGCGGGATCCGTTCCCTCGTACAGAACCGCATCCTGATTTCTGTCTATTGTTGAAAGCTCCGAAAACGGGACCGTTGCGCTGAGGGCGTTTCCCGTCCGTTCGTAGCCGAGCTTTCGGTAATATGTCTCCGAAAACGGGTACAGGATACTGATATCGTACTTGTTGTCGCTAAACAGGGTGTTGAACAGCGCTTTTACGGTGCCTTTTCCCCTGTGTTCGGGCTTTGCGGCAACGCCGCCGACGGCAGCGCAGCGCAAAAGGGAGCCGTCGTAATGGCAGGTCCTCTCATAGAGCTCAAGATCCGCAAAAAGCGTTTTGTTGTCGTCGTCGAAAGCGCCGAGGACTTTTTCGCAGGGCAGAACGGCAGCGGGATCATGGATATCGCTGGAAAAGACAAAGGCCTGGGATGCGACCTTTTCATGTTCAGCCACGTCGTTATGTGTTAAAAATCTGATAATCATGTGCCCGCCCCTTTTTTCTTCAGTATAACATAGGAAGATGATTCTTTCAACCGTTTATATTTTTTCATATGAATAAAAGATTTCAGTTGATGACCGGTAAAAAAAATGATATAATGGTACCGGTTCAGGCAATACGCTTTCCGTTTCATATTCTTAGACGACGTGGCCGCGCTGGATATCCTGCTCAAAGCGCATACATGCGGACTGATCGGCCTGATGGCGGTCGGCGTCAGCAGCGTGATGCGGTATTCCGCGCCGTCGGTCAGGGCTGTGTGCGAACAGCACGGCCTCGGCGACATCCCGATCGGCCTTGATACGAACGCGCGGCGCAAAGGGCTTTTCTGTCTGTATCAGAAAAAGCTTGCCGCCTTCTGCAAAACCGGGTTCACAAACGCCGACTGCCCCGAGGCGTATAAGCTCTACCGCAGGGCCCTTGCGTCCGTGCCGGAAAAAGCGGTGATCGTCGACGTCGGTTTTCCGTAGATCATCATGGAGCTTCTCAGATCCGGGCCGGACGAATACAGCGATCTCGGCGGAACGCAGCTTGTTGAAAGCAAGGTTTCCGAGGTCGTTATCATGGGCGGCCGGTGGGATAAAAAAGCGGGCATGGAATATAATTTCTGCGCCTATCGGCTCTGCCGCGAGGCGGCGGGCGTACACTTCTGTATCGGCACGGACGCCCACAGGCTTCAGGCGCTTGACCCGGTCGGTCTTTTGCCGCAGCTTGAGGATATCGTCAGATGATCCCGTAACACCGTGTGCATGCGAATGCTCTGAGAAAGGCGTTGATGCTGTTTTATGAAAATAGGCCTGTTTGCGGATGCGCATTATTCCTCGCAGGAACTGACCTGCGGAAAACGGCGCAACCGGTTGTCCCTCGGCAAGCTCCGGGACGGCTATGCCTTCTTTGCCGAACAGAACTGCGGGCTGGTGATCTCGCTGGGCGATCTGATCGACAAAAACGATTCCCATATCGACGACGTGCGGCGTCTGGAGGAAGTAAAGGCGGTCATCGCCGCCTCCGGCATCGAGACGGTCTGTATCATGGGAAACCACGACGCGTTTACGTTCCGGAAAGAAGAATACTATCGGATCCTCGGCGGCTGCGCGCCCGAAGACCGCACGGTCGACGGGGTCCGGCTGTTTTTTCCGGACAGCTGCTATTTCCGGAACGGCGAACGCTACACCCCCGCCGGCGGCGACTGGACGGATTGTTTTCTGCCGGAAGAGACCGCGTTTTTGAATGCGCTTTCCGAATGTGAAACCCCTGCCGCCGTCTTTCTGCATCACAATATCGATCCCGCCGTTCCGGAGGATCACCGCCTTTTTAACGCTGCTTCGCTGTTTCGGGGGATCGGCGGCAGCAAAAAAGTGAAAACCGTTTTTCAGGGGCATTACCACCCCGGCATGCGCTCCCGTTACGGGGACGTCCGGTATGTGACGCTGCCCGCCGTGTGTGAGAACAAAAACGCGTTTTTCGTCCTGGATACAAGTGAGATCAGATAGGAGAACAGTAAAATGAAAATTGCAGTCACTTATGAAAACGGAGAGGTGTTTCAGCACTTCGGGCATACACAGCAGTTCAAGGTCTATGAGATCGAAGACGGGCAGGTCACGTCTGCAGCGGTCATCGGCGCAAACGGCAGCGGCCACGGCGCGCTGGCAGAGCTTCTGGCGGACCGGGCGATCGACGTGCTGATCTGCGGCGGCATCGGCGGCGGCGCTGAAGCGGCGCTCACCGAACAGGGCATCGAACTCTGCGCGGGCGCGCAGGGAAGCGCGGACGAGGCTGTGTCGGCGTATCTGCGGGGCGAACTTGTCAATACCGGCGCCAACTGCGACCATCACCACGAAGACGGCCACAGCTGCGGCGATCACGGGGAGGACCACGTCTGCGGCGGCCGTGAGGGCTGCGGCGGCTGCCGTTCCGGTTCGGCGATCACGGGCAAAAACGTCGGCAAAACGGTGCGCACCCATTACCGCGGGACCTTTAACGACGGAGAGCAGTTCGATTCCTCCTATGACCGCGGCGAACCGCTGGAATTCGTCTGCGGCGCGGGCATGATGATCCCGGGCTTTGACGCCGCGGTGGCGGATATGGAGGTCGGGCAGACCGTTCAGGTGCATCTCTCGCCCGCCGAAGCCTACGGAGAACCGGATCCGGCGGCGATCTTCACGGTCGAGATCGCGCGGCTCCCCGGCGCGCAGGATCTTTCCGTCGGGCAGCAGGTGTATCTGCAGAATGCCTACGGGCAGCCGGTGCCGGTCAAAGTGGCCGCCAAAGACGCGCGAACGGTCACCTTTGACGCGAACCACGAAATGGCAGGCAGGGAACTGAACTTCACGATCGAGCTGGTCGAAGTGCTGGATCGATCTTAAAAACAGAAAATCATTTTGAAAGGATGTTCCCGATGATCTATCGACTGACCGACCGCGATATCGCGCCCGATGCGGCATATCCGCAGACGGCGGCAATCCAGAAAGTCCTTGACCTTTGCGAAAACGGCGGCGGAACGGTGGTTTTCCCAAGGGGGACCTACCACGTTTCAAGCCTGCTGCTCCATTCGGATACCACCGTGTATCTGGAAAGCGGCGCAGTGCTGCTGGGCAGCGAAAACTGCGGCGATTACGCCGTGTACGACGTGCCGGCGGGCGTTTCTCTCCGTACGGACATGGAGATGATCCCGCAGTATTCCGGCTTCAGAAAACGGGACGAATACCGCAGGGCCATGCTCTCCGCATACGGGGAAGAACATATTTCGATCGTCGGCGAGCCGGGCGCCGTGATCGACGGGCTTAACTGCTGGGACGGCGACGGCGAGGAGGGCTACCGCGGCCCGCACGGGATCTTTCTTTCAAACTGCCGGCACGTCACGCTGAAGGGTTATACCGTTCAGCACAGCGGCAACTTCATGCACCAGCTGGACGCCTGCGAAGACGTATCGATGACGGACGTGACGTGCCTCGGCGGCAGCGACGGCATCCATCTGCACTGCTGCGCGCAGGTGGAGATCGAACGCTGCGTGTTCCGCACCGGGGACGACTGCATCGCGGGGATCAATATCCGGGATCTGCACGTCAACAACTGCGTGCTGAATTCCTCCTGTCAGGCGTTCCGCATCGGCGGCGTCAATATTCTGGCCGAAAACTGCCATATCTACGGCCCCGGCTATTACCCGCACCGGGTGACCGTCGTAAAATCGAAAACGGAGGTCCTGCCCCGGGAGGCGGGACGGCACAATCTGTACGCCCTGATGATCTTTTTTGCCAGTGAGAGTTTTCCTGCAGAGGAACATTCCCGGAACATCATCTTCCGGAATATGATCGTGGAAAACGCCGACGAGGTGCTGTACTATCACGCCGATTCATCGGGCGACCTGCAGTCCGGCGACCGGCTGCGGGAGCTCACCTTTGAGAACGTCCGCTTTACGGGGCTGAAGAAAAGCTCCCTTGTGACAGGCGCCGCCGAAGAACCGCTGAACGTACGGCTGAAAAACGTGACGGCGGAATTTCGTACCGGCACGGGCAGCCTGTTCGACCCGGAGAGCACGAACGTGACCGTGACAGAGGAGCCGGCTTTGAAAATGCAGGAAGCGAACCTGTCATGAAAACGGTCGTCTTTTCGGTATTGAAATAAAACTGTTTGTTATGTTATTATAAAATAAACAAACAGGCGGTGACGCTATGAAACAGGCTTTGATATTTTCGGTCGAGGAGTTTTCCGTTCACGACGGGCCGGGCATCCGCGCCACGGTCTTTCTGAAGGGTTGCCCGCTCAGATGCGAATGGTGCCACAACCCGGAGGGACAGCGCTTTGAAAACGAGATCGTAAAATCGCAGGCGGGATGTGAGAACTGCGGCGCCTGCGTGAAAGCGGGCGGCGGGCGGCTCAACGAAAAAAGCGTGGGCGTATGCCCCAACCGGCTGCTGCGTATGAGCGGGGAACCGTACACCCCGTCGCGTCTTTTTGAAAGACTGCGGCGGCTGTTGCCGATCCTGAGCGGCGCGGGCGGCGGCGTGACCTTTTCCGGCGGGGAACCGCTGGCGCATCCGGATTTTCTGCAGGAGACGCTGGCGCTGCTAAAAGGCCAAACGCACCGCGCCGTGCAGACCAGCGGCTATTGCGATGCGGATACGTTCCGGTACATTCTCGGTCAGACCGATTATTTTCTTTACGATCTCAAGCTCCTGGATCCCGCACTGCACAAACGGTACACCGGCGCGGACAACGCGCCGATCCTCGGTAACTTCCGGATCCTCTGCGGCAGCGGGAAACCGTTTATCACGCGCATCCCGCTGATCCCGGGCGTGACGGATACCGAAGAAAACCTTACCGCCGCCGCGCGGTTCCTGCGCGAAAACGGCGTGAAAACCGCGGAGCTGCTGCCCTATAACAGGCTGGCGGGCAGCAAATACGCTTCCGTTGGCAGGCGCTACGCGCCGGGCTTTGACGAAAACGCTTTGCCGCATGCGAGAACCGATATTTTCAGAAGCTTCGGCGTCGAACCGAAGGTTTTATGGGGGGATCACGTTGACTGAACACACCAAACAACTGCTGGCATATCTGAAAAAAGCGGAATACCGCCGGGAACGCACGCCCGGGATGATCGACGTCACCGACGAGATCCGGGGAAAATCCGACCTTCTGCGGGACGCGCTGCGCTTTCGCGTGATGCTCGAAAACGAGACGCCGAAGATCTTTCCCTATGACAATTTCGGGTTCCGGCGCAGCCGCGGGGACTTTGCCTATTATACGGACGAAAACGGCTCTCGCAGCGTTCAGTGGAGCGCCGGCAACCTCACGCCGGATTACCCCAAAGCGCTGGCGCTGGGCATGGACGGCCTGCGGGCAGAGCTTCTCTCGAAACGCGAGGCGGACGGCGGCGCGCACGCCGATTTTTACACCGCCGCGCTCGAGACCGTGGACGCCGCGCTGGACTATGCGGACCGGTACCGCGAATTTGCAAAAAACCACGCGCCGGATGTGCTTTACCGGGCGCTTTGCCGGGTTCCGCACGGCCCGCCCGAAAGCTTTTATGAGGCGTGTGTGTTCCTGCAGTTCATGATCTTCACGCTGCGCTGCAACCGCAACACGCATTTGGGCCTCGGCCGCTTCGATCAGTATATGCTGCCTTTCTGGCGGTCGGATCTGGAAAAAGGCGTCCCGGAAGAAACACTGTTTGAAACGCTGGAAGAGTTTTTTGTCAGCCTCAATTTCGACGCCGATATTTATCAGGGCATGCAGCTCGGAGACAACGGGCAGAGCCTGATGCTGGGCGGCTACGATCTGAACGGGCAGGATCGGTATAACGAGTTATCCGTTGCGGTGATGAACGCGTCGCTGGAGCTGCGGCTCATCGACCCGAAGATCAATCTGCGGGTCAACAGCAAAACGCCCGCCGAACGCTTTCTTCTGGCCACCCGTATGACGAAGCAGGGGCTGGGCTTTCCGCAATACGCCAACGACGACGTGGTGGTCCCGGGGCTCATCCGCCTCGGTTACGCGCCGGAAGACGCCGCGGACTACACCGTGGCAGCCTGCTGGGAGTTTTCCATTCCCGGCAAGGGCGCGGAGATCGTGAATATCGACCAGATGGTGTTCCCGAAAGTGGTCCGCCGGGAGCTGTTCGCGCATCTGGAGGCGTGCGATTCCTTTGACCGACTGCTGGAATACGTGAAGCTCGGCGTGGCGTTCGACGCGGGAGAGATCGTCGGCAAACACAGCGGCCATCATTATCCCGCTTCCCCCTGGCTTTCGGTCTTTATCGAAGGCTGCGTGCAGACAGGGAAAGACGTCAGCGCTTACGGCGCAAAATACAACAACTTCGGCGCCCACGGCGTCGGGATCGCCAACGCGGCGGATTCTCTGGCTGCGGTTCGCGAGGTGATCTACGACAAAAAAGAATGTACGAAAACGGAGCTGCTGCGGGCGCTGGAAAAGAATTTTGAAGGATACGGGGAACTGCGTAACCGTTTGCTGTCCTGCCCGAAGATGGGCAGCGACGACGACCGGGCGGATGAGATCGCGCGCGTGCTGCTGGAAACATACGCCGATGCGCTGAACGGGAAACCCAACGGCGCCGGCGGGATCTTCCGCGCGGGCACCGGCAGCGCCCACGAGTATTACTATTCCGCCAGGAACGTAGGCGCCACGCCGGACGGCAGAAAAGCGGGGGAGATGTACGGCTCCGGTTTTTCCCCGTCCCTGACCGGCAGGCCGACCGGCCCGCTCTCCTGTATCCGTTCCTTTACGAAATACGATATGACGCGGCTCGTCAACGGCGGCCCGCTCTCCATGGAACTGCACGACAGCGTGTTCCGCGACGAGGAGGGCGTCGAAAAAGTCGCGCAGCTGGTCATGGCGTTCATAAGGCTTGGCGGGCACCAGCTGCAGCTCAATTCCGTGAACCGCGACGTGCTGCTGGACGCGAGGGAGCACCCGGAAGCCCACCGGGACCTGATCGTGCGCGTGTGGGGCTGGAGCGGCTACTTTACCGAACTGGATCCGCAGTATCAGGCGCACATTATCCGCCGGACGGAATTTCTGGTTTAAGCATAAGCCTGTATTTACAATATCTTTCCGTCGGTTTCATGCCGAACGGGGAAATATGCGGGCGCGAAGTGCCCCTGGTGCTGCCGGTGAATGGATCGCATCCGTGCGAATAAAAAGAGAATAAATGTGCCGCGGGCGTATTTTTCTTCAGCAAGAAACAGTATTCTCGGAATGGGATACGCAAAAGATACGGAAGAACCAAAAAAATAAACAGGAGGCGCTTATGTTTATTCTTGCAATGAAACGGATCGTCGTCTTTGCGTTGGCGATCTTCGCGTTTTTTTACGGCTGCCGCCGGCAAAGGGCAGCCGGACAGCTTTGAAGCGTACGATTTCCCGATCTACGCCGATCTGAAATTTTCAACGGGATGCTGATTTCAAACTACACGGAGAAAGATAGTGAAGAAAAAAGAGATACGATCACCACTGATCGGTTGTTATTACATGCGTATGAGGCATGTGATGAATTGCAATTGATTCAGATCTTATTTTGACGGCGACGGCTCAGCCGCCGGTCAGGGAGGTATGACACATGGAAAAAGTACAGTTATTTGCCAAGGCGGTCGCGCTGCTGCTGAGCATCGTCACCGGTTTCTTCGGGGGGCTGATCCCACACGGCGCCGATCGGTATTATTCCGGGGAAGAGATCGAACGGTTCACCGCCGTCAGCGAAGCCGCGTATCCCGACGGTATGATCATCGCCATCGGCGGCAAGTTCGGCACCGAAGACACTTTCCGCCCCATTCTGGAAAAAAGCCTTGCCCACGTGAACAAGGCGCGTCCGAACATGCTGTTCATCCCAACGGCAAGTTATGACGATTATTCGGAAAACGACGCCATCCTCACCTGGTTTGCCGCCGCCGGCTGCGCCACCGACGTGCTGCTGGTCAGCAAAGAGAGCGCGGAGGCTGTTGCGCAGAAGTTCGCCTGGGCGGATATCGTTTACGCCACCGGCGGGAGCCTCAAATTCCTGACACAAAACTGGTCCGAAAAGGGCGTTTACGAAGCGGCGGACGCGGCGCTGAAACGCGGCGCGGTCCTGATGGGCTACAGCTCCGGCGCCATGTGCTGGGCAGACAAGGGCTGGGACGACACCGAAGAGGAGACTTTCCGCATCATCCACCACGGCCCCTTCGTGGGGATGGGCCCGGGCTTTGCCTACTACGGCTGCGCCGGTCTGCTGCCCTTCTGCCTCGTGCCCCACTACGACAGCATCAACTGGCGGGCGTATTCCTACGAGGCGGAAGCGGCCGATTACCCGTCCGTTTGCATCGAAAACGGCGCGGCGCTGGTCTGCGAAGGCGGCCGCTACAGCGTGCTGTCCGACGCCGATACCCCCACCCGTTCGGTATTTCTCTTTTACCCCGCCCGGGGGATCAAATTCGTCAATCTGCGGCAGGACGCGACGCTTGCCGCCGTGGTGGACGGCGAGATCCGCACCCTGCGGGTAAACGGCTGACGGGATTGTCCGACTTTATAAAACGAACAAAAAGAGGGCCGAATGGATTGTCGGTAATATGGACAAGATAAGCATTGTCACGAACTGATCATGCAAATCCGATACGGTATTTGCCCGGCGTGACGGCAGCTGCCTGCACTGTTTTTCGCGGAAAACTACACATTCAAAAAACCTCCCGCTTTTCGGCAGAATGAATCTGCCGAAAAACGGGAGGTTTTTTGTTTCTCCGGATGAGATCAGGCTCTGTTGAACTTCTCCTTCGGCTGTTTGCACCTCGGGCATTTCCAGTCGTCGGGCAGATCTTCAAACGCGACGCCGTCGTGCTCGGCGGGATCGTAAACGTAACCGCAGACCGAGCAGACGTATTTGCCGCTTGCTTCCCCGGCGCTGAAGTCGACCTCGGCAAGAACGGTCGGGACCGGGTCGTCAAGATCGATCACGCGCTTTGCCTCAAGATTTTCGTATCCCTGCGGCGTATGCGTTCCGCAGTAAACCGTCGGATGGCTGCGAACGAAAGCACGGACGCGGTCAAGCGTCTCTCTTGCCGCGGGAAGATCCTCAAACACGACCGAAAGCTTGTTCTCATACAGCGCCTCATCCATATAGGTGATATCGCCGTGGAGCATATAGAACAAACCGTCGTTTTCCACGATCACGATGCTGTTTCCGTTGGTGTGCCCTTTAGCTTTGATGAAATAAACCCCGTCCGCGATCTTCTGACTTTCCGGGAAATTGTAATACGCGCCGTCCGTGTATTCGACAGGCACGATATTATCAAGTCCCTGAAGCTCCGCGGCGGACGACTCCTGCGCGCCGACGTAAACCTTCGCGTTCGGGAAGGATCTCAGTTCTCCGGAATGGTCGTTGTGCTTATGTGTCAGCAGGATCTTCGTGACCTGCTCCGGTTTGTATCCGAGAGAAGCGAACGCTTCCATATAACTGCAGATGTCTTTTCCGGTAAAGATCGGGCTGTTTTCGTCCGGCGCTTCCTCCGGCGTTCCGGCGGGGAGCCCCGTGTCTACGAGGATCACCTCGTTGCCGGTGTCGATCAGATAATTCTGCAGGCTGCCTCGATAGCGGATATTCTTATCGTATTTGTCCGTGCCATCCTCGCCGCCGAAAATGAAGGGCTGGGTGTAGAAACCGTCTTTTCTGAATTTTACCGCTTTGATGATCATATTGATACCTCCGTTTGTAACTGCAAACGACCGGCATACCTCGTTATTTGAAGGAATGCCGGTCATACTTTTAATGTTATTTCGCAGCCGGTTCCCACTTGCATCTGACAGGGGACACGATAGAGCCGTCTTTTTTCATTTCGGCGAACGCCTTGTCCACGGCTTTGCGGTCGAGTCCGGTCAGTTCGGCAACTTTTCCCGCGTTCAGCGGTTCTCCGGCTTTTTTCATAGCTTCTAAAATCAGTTCCTTTTCACTCATGACAATTCCTCCTTTATTCACCGAGCATCTCGATGATATAGTTTTCCATGCCGATCTGTTCGATCAGGCAAAGATGGCCCTTGACCCAGTTGAAGTGATCCTGTTCGTCAATGATGAATTCCTCGATCATATGTCTGGTCACGTAGTCGTCGTCGAACAGGGCAAGAGCTTTGCTCATCTGCGGCAGCGCTTCCGCAGATTCCTTGCAGTCGTATTCCAGCATTTCCTTGATATCGGTGATCACAGGATACTCCTGGAGCTCCATGCAGGGCGTCTCGCCCAGCTCGATCAGACGGGCGTTGACCTTCTTGGCCTCTTCCCATTCCTCATCGGATTCCGCCATGATCTTGTCTGCCAGCTTGTTAAGCCCGCGCGCCTTTAAGAGCTGCGCGTGAATGGAATGCTGCTGGGAATTGCCGAACCATCCCTTTGACAGATACTTCAAAAACTCAATTTTTGTCATTGTAATATACCTCCATTATTAAAAAGTTTTGTTAAGGCAACACCGCATAATTCCGGTGTGCGGATTGCGCAGTAGATTTTTTCGTCAGATTGTACAGATTTGACGCCGTCAACCTGGCGGTTGGCAAGGAAAATCTGTGCAGGATGACGGAATAAAGATCAAGCAAGG
>JAFRNP010000075.1 GCA_017430145.1 Clostridia bacterium | reverse complement strand
CGCCTTGCTTGATCTTTATTCCGTCATCCTGCACAGATTTTCCTTGCCAACCGCCAGGTTGACGGCGTCAAATCTGTACAATCTGACGAAAAAATCTACTGCGCAATCCGCACACCGGAATTATGCGGTGTTGCCTTAACCGTTTTCTTTGTTAAATACCGAAATACGAAAGTTTTTCAAGTGGAAATTCGTCAGTTGAGGTATTACAGCTTTACAGCTTTACAGATTTTCCTCGAGAAGATCCCGATCTCTTTGACCGTATACGATCCGCAAAATCACGATTTCACGCTTCAGATGATCCGGCAAGTAGTACAAAACATAATTACCGACCATTGTTTTGCGTATATCGTTTCGCTTGACGTAAGGGTTATCGACCGGACTGCCCGAAAGAGAGAATGTGCGGATCGCCGAAATCGCAGTCTCCATCTTCTGAAGAAAGCTCTGCGCCGCAATCGGATTACGCAGCTCTTCACTGATGTAATTCAGTGTTTCTTGGAGATCGGCAGCGGCGATAGAGGTAAAAGCGAAAGAATAATCAGCCGTCATACTTTGCCTTCATCTCCGATAAAACGTCCTCACCGGCGCGCAGCCTTCCGTTTTCGGCGTCGTCAAGCCCGACGGCAAGCGCCGCGGCTTCCTGCATTTGCCGCATGGTACGTTCATAGTATTCTATATCCATGACCACAAGACGCCCGTAGCCGTTCTTTGTTACGAATACAGGCCCGTTTTCCTTAGCGCAGAGCGCCTCGATCCGAACGGTATCCTTCAAATCTCTCATCGGTACGATTTGCATACAATCACTCCTTTTGTGATTAAATTATATATCATATTAAGCCACATGTCAACACCTTTTTATTATTTCATTATTCTTTTGCGTTATTCTTTGATTATAGAAACCGTCGTCATTTTCGTCACGCTTTTGGAGCTTGATGCCCCTTGTTTTATATGGGTTTTCATAATCGAAATGAGGACAGCAATATAATTTCATTACCAATACCATAATAAACAACAAGAATATTGATATATAAGCATCTTCTGCCCTTAAAATCACGATGCAAAAGCGTGACTGTTTATATCGAAATAAAGTATAATCTCTGTATTGATTTATTCCGAAATCTATGGTAGACTATTCCCATATTAAAGAAAGCGAGGTGGGCAAAATGACACAGTACCAGCGTAACAACAGAATACGTGCCGTTTTGTTTGCCTGTTGAGTTGCATCAACATCATTGGTATCATTAGCGGCACTTCCGGTATCGGGAGCGCCGTGTTTTTTTTAAGTTAATTATGGAAACTCTGAACGAAAAGCTATTTCTCGACAAATACAATAAAGGTATCGAAAAGAACCGGCTGCATAAGGGGCTCGGTTTGATCGAGTTCGCCCGTACAAAGGAGATCTTGCTTGAAACGCTCCCGCCCGCGCCCGCCGTGATCTACGATATCGGCGGCGCGTACGGTGAGTATTCCTATTGGCTGGCGTCGCTCGGATATGAAGTGTATCTATTTGATCTGTCTGAGAAGAACGTTGATATGGCGCATAAATTCGGGAAGAAATGCGGCGTTACGCTCTGCTGCGCTGAGGTTGCCGACGCGAGAAATATCCCGCGTCCGGACGAAAGCGCCGACGCGATCCTCCTTTTCGGCCCGTTGTATCACCTGACCGAAAGAACGGAACGGAATAAATGCCTTGCGGAATGCAAACGGCTGTTAAAGCCCGGCGGTTTGCTGTTCACCGCGAACATCACCGCCTACGCTTCCACGCTGCACTTTGTTTCTGTCTACGATAAAAAGAGACGCCCCGCGCTGGATAACGACGACGTTTTCAGGAACTTGGAACAAACGGTCAAAACCGGCGTGCATACCGGCGGCGGACTGGGACTCGGTTACTTTCATAAGCCCGAAGAACTGAAAGCGGAGATAGAAGACGCCGGTTTCCTTGACGTGGATATCCGCGGTGTAATCGGTCCGTGCTGGCTGATCCGCAATCTCGACCGCGCGTGGAAAAATAAAAAGAAACGCGAAAACATCATGCGCGTAGTACGGTTGCTGGAAAAAGAAGACAGTTTGATGGGACTTTCTACGCATTTTCTGAGTATTTCAAGAAAACAGAAAGACGACAGCCAAAAGATAAACGACTGATTTTCGGAGGAAACCTGTCATGCCTACTCAAAAAGGATTGGAATGGACCTTTGACACTGTAGCCGCAGCATACGAGAAGCTTCGCCCCGGTTATGTTGACGAATTGTATCAAACGATTTTTGATTATATTCCCATTGATGAAAACAGCAGCGTGGTAGAAGTGGGAAGCGGCGGCGGACAGGCTACCGCTCCCATGTTGAAAACAGGGTGTCGCTTGACGGCGGTAGAATGCGGCAGGCAGTTTTCCGAGCTTCTGAGAGAGAGATTCCGAGAGTATTCAGATTTTTCGGTCGTCACGGATAAATTTGAAAACGTCGAATTCCCGGACGGCGCGTTCGATTTGGTGTATTCCGCCTCAGCGTTTCATTGGGTACCGGAAGAGATAGGATACAAAAAAGTATTCTCCATGCTGAAAAGCGGCGGCGCTTTCGCGCGGTTTGCAAATCATCCATATAGAAACAGGGGAAACCCGGAGCTGTCAACGGAAATAGACGCAATTTATGACGAATACTATTATACCTATTACAACAAAATGCGCAAGCCTATGGCCGAATATACGCAAGCGCAGGCAAAAGAAAGAGCGCTGACAGCTGAAAAATACGGCTTTTCTGATATTCGATATAAGATGTTCTATCGTGAAAGACGCTTTACAGCAAAAGAATATGTTGCGTTGCTCGGAACCTATTCAGATCATATTGCAATTGAGGAGAAGATCCGAACGGAGTTCTTTTCAAAAATTGCCGAAGCGATCAACGGCCACGGCGGCGTAATAACCCTCTATGATACGATCGATTTGCAATTGGCAAGAAAGGAATAAATACGGATTTAGAAAACAGATATGGTTAATATAATTATATGATGAAAGTTGCAAATAAGTTCATGTGTAATTGAACAAATTACAATTAACATTTAGTATAGGAATTTGTGTTGTTATATATAAATACTTCTATATAATCGCATTATTTTTGCATATATATTTGAACGTGGCACATAATATGTGCAAGATGATTCATTAAAAAGAGAAAATAACTCTAAATAAGAAAAAACAATTGACATATTAATGATTATATGTTAAAAATAGTTATATGAGAATGAAGGAGTGGTTAATTATGTTAATCAAGTTAACAGTGAGCAATTTTAAATCATTTGAGAAAGAAACATCTTTTACGATGATTTCTTCTAATAAAATCCAGGGTAGCAAAGGACATAAAGTTGAACTAATGACTTCAACTAACATCTTGAAATACGCTGCAATCTATGGAGCGAACGCATCAGGAAAATCAAACTTAGTTGAGGGATTTCGTTTTATTCAATACTGCTTAAAGAATACTGTTCCTGTAGAAGCAATCGAGTTGTTCTGCAAAAACAGCAAAAATAATATCAATATTCCAAGCACATTTGAAATCCAATTTTCAATAGATAAAAAAATATATGCATATGGCTTTAGTGTGCTTATGAAGAAGAGAGAAATTGAATCTGAGTGGCTTTACCAGTTACATCAGAATGGTTCTGCATACCCTATTTTCGAATGGGAAAAAGGTGCGAAACCAGTAATAAATAATAAATTGGGAATAATTGGTACTGATGCAGCAAAGGTACAAACATATATTGATGATTTTGATGAGAACTCAAGTTTCCTTTTTCTGTCTATTATGAATAAAGGGAAAAAGTATACTTCTAATTCAAAACTGATTGTTTTTAAAAATGTCTATAATTATTTGATTAAACAGATTATTGTATGTACTCCTAAAACATCTATCACAAATTTTGAACGATATTACGATGAAATATCGCTTAATAAAATTGCCGAACTAATTAAAAGTTTTGATACCGGTATCAGTAATATAACTATTGAAGACACCACCATTGATGAAATATCTAAAGAAGTTCCGCAGCCTATTCTTGATGATGTACTTGAAGAAATAAAAAAAGAAATCGAACACACAAGCAACAAAAGAATCCGCTTTTCTATAAGAAATGAATTTAGCTTTTATAATTTAGAGTATGTAAACGGTCAAGAACTGAGAATAACTACTCTGAAAATAAAACATGGTAAATCATTTTATGATTTCAAGTATAAAGAAGAATCCGACGGAACAAGAAGGTTATTTGATTTTTTAGATATGCTTTTGACAAATCTTTCCGGTAGAGTATATGTTATTGATGAAATGGAAAGGAGTTTACATCCCAAATTAACAAAACACTTTATAGAGCTATTCAACGAAATACACAAAAATGATGATGTTCAGTTAATCATTACTACTCATGAATCTTCGATAATGGATCAGGATTTATTTAGACGTGATGAAATATGGTTTGTTGAGAGAGATGCCAATAATGTAAGTAATCTCTATTCTCTTGACAGATTCAAAGAAAGATATGACAAAAAGCTTAGCAAGTCATATCTTGAAGGTCGGTATGGAGCAATTCCTGTCTTTTCAACTTTTAGTTTTAAGGAGGAATAACTGATGGCTCCTATAAGAGAATATAACAATTGGAATATTAGAGATAATGACAAATCTGAACAAATTGATCCTTATAGACACTATTATCTTTTATGCGAAGGTCAAAATACAGAAAGGTATTATTTTGAAAAAATAATTGATATCCGTAAATATCTTGGTATTTCTTCTAATATCAATATAACTTATTTAGAGAAAACTGGTAATAATAGGTCTACTTCTGCGCCAAAGAAACTAATTGAATTAGCGGATAGTTTTGTTTCTGAAAAAGGTGAAGAATTTGACCTTGAATTTGATAAAATTATTCTAGTTTTTGACTTGGATATATACGAAACAAAGCAAAATGATTTCACAAGAGTTGTTGAATCTGCAAGAAATAAAGGATATCTTATTGCAGCAACAAACCCCAGTTTCGAATTGTTTTTGATGTTACATAAAAACAACTCACTTAACGATATTATCAAACCAAACGAAGATGATATAGTTAAAAACGAATGGGTTCAATTAGAAGATGGCAGCAAAAAAAGATTTATTAATGACTTGTTTTATAGGATATTTTGCTTTGATCCAAAATCGGACGAAGCAGTTGGTGAATTTGCCAAGGATTTAAAGATAGCAATTGTCCAAGAAAAATCTATCAATCAAGATTATAACAAAAGCCAAGGTGTTTTAACTTCTAACATAGGGTTAACTATGGATAATATAATACAAAACATATAAAGAATTATCAATGAATATGGTTGTGCTTGTTTTAGATACGCAAAATGATTATAAAGAACTATTGTTGGATGACAACATGGAAGTCTGAGGTGTGGAGTTTGACGCGAGAGTGCCAGAAACAATATAGTTTTGTTGCGTGATAGAAAAATAGCATTTGTGAGATTGTATTTTTGAGACTGCTGATCATCCGCCACGGAGAATCCGAAGCCGATCTGCTGGACGTGCACGAGGGGCGCGCGGATTTTGCGCTCACGGAGCGTGGACACCGGCAGGCGCAGGCGATGGCCCAATACGTCGCGGAAAACTATTATATTGACCGTATTTACGCAAGCACGCTGACGCGCGCCATGCAGACTGCGCGGCACTTATCCGATGCGACCTGCGTGCCGATCCGACCGGAGCACGACCTGATGGAATTCAACAACGGGCTTTTGGCTGGGCTGCCGCACAAAGAAGCGGCGGAGAAGTATCCTCGGGTTCCCGACCTGCCGCCGGACAAGTCCGTTTATGAGCAGGAATCCCTTGTGGAATTCCGGGATCGCGCGGAGAGAATCCTGACGAAGATTCTTGCCGAAGCAAGCGAAAACGATACCGTCGCAGTAGTCACGCACGGCGGCACGATCAATCAACTGTACCACGCGTTCCTGAAGCTCCCCGTAAAGGACGGAATGTTTTTCTCAACCGCCGATACCGGTATCCATGAATGGATCATTGAACCGACAGAATGCCGCATTACAAGGGCTAATGACGACGAACATGCAAAGGGGATTTGACGATGGAGAAACACGAAGCGTTTTTGCATATTGCCGGATTACTCAACACCAAACTGCAAATTATCCCGCTCCTTTTTGGTTCCCTGGGGCTAAAAAAACGTCTCCATATGGATCTGCATGCCGACGATATCGATATCCTGCTCCCCGGATCGTTTTTAACAGTGGGTTGGGACAAACTTGTCTCGCTCATGGCTGCAGACGGGTATACGCTTTTCGACGCGGAAGAGCACGCATTCAAAAAAGCTAGGCTTTGCGTGGCGTTTGCAGACATAGAGGGCTTAACGCCCTTCGCCGGCATCGATCTGCAGCAAATCCCGCTTCTGACGGAAAACGGCGTTCTGTATTATTTGCTCACGCTTGCCGATTATCTGAAAGTATACGAAGCCTCGGCAAAAGACGACTACAGAAAAAACATAAAACACAAGCAGGACCAACAAAAGATCGACCTGATTAAAAAGGCTCTGTCATGTTTGCCGCTCACCTTAAAGTCTTTCGAGGAAGATGACCTGCTGTTCTTATCCGGCACGGGTTACGTTTTCATGTCCGAAAAAGCAAAGAAAGACATGCTTGCCGCATCACAAACAAGGCGGCACACGGACGGGAACTACTTTGAAATGTTTTCTCTACGGGATGGAATCGACATTATCGGCTTTGTTTCTCTTTACTCTAAAGAGCCGGGATCTGTGAGCATCGGTCTGGATATCCGGGAACAATACCGCCATCAAGGTTACGGAACGCGTTTCGCAGAGCCGATTGCGAAATTACTTGCCGAAAAGGGATTTGTTGCGATCAGGAATACCGTGCGAACGGATAACGAAGCCAGCATCCGGCTGCATGAAAAACTCGGTTTTACACTTGCCGATCAATACACAACCGATAAAGGCCGGAATGTTTATGTGTTTGAAAAAGCCATCCCGGAAAATAAACAGCTCATCGGGAAAGCATGAGTAATTTGTGCGTGACTTGACTGTAACAAAACCACTTTGGACCGGCATTCATTTAAAAATTGTAAGAGGGACATATAAATGATTTCCTGTCGATTTTTGGATAAAAATGAAGATCAACGCTTCCTGCCGCTATTATTCTCCATCCTGCATGACAATATGAGCGTCATCGCGCCGACGGGCAATGCTTATGAAGAAGATTACGCCCTGTGGAGCGGCGCCGTTGCCCCTGCCATGCAGAAAGAAAACCGTCATATCGTTTTGATTATCAATAATGAAACACTGATCGGCTATCTGCAGTATTACACGAACGAAACGACCTTTATGATCGAAGAAGCGCAGGTAAGACCGGCGCATCAGGGCCGCGGCGTGCTGCGCAGCGCGTTCGCTTTTATCTGTGATCATATTTCGCCGGACGTTCTTTATGCGGAAGCTTACGCAAACAAGAAGAACACGAGATCGCAAACCATATTGGAGAGCCACGGTTTTGTTCGTATCGGTGAAAACAAAAACGGAAACAGTTATCACTACCGCGCGGATTGCGGGACCTTTCTTCGTGGGATCAGAGAAAAACAGATAGAAGCGCAGCTTCAAAAAAGCTTTCAAGCCGTAACGGACATGATTGCCGCGATCCTTGCAGAGAACGCGCCCACCGTTTATCTTTACGGCTCTGTTGCGCTTGACGATTTTCATTATGGCTGGAGCGATATCGACATTCTGGTACTGACCGAAAAACAAATATCCCCCGAGCAGGCGGAGCGGATTGTGCATCTGCGGCAGGAGCTGACAGGACGCGAGCCGGAAAATCCGTACTACCGTCTGTTTGAAGGCGGAATGCTGCGTCTGTCCGCGTTTCTCACGGATACGTCGGATACAGTCGTTTATTGGGGGACTTCCGGCGAACGGATCACAGACAGTTACGTCTTTGACAGTTTTTGTAAACTTGAGCTGCTGGACGACGGCGTTCTGCTGTACGGCAAAGACGTGCGCGGTCAGATACGCCGCCCGCCTTATGAAGACCTGAAAACGGACGTCCGGCGGCATTTTGAAACGATCCGCGAACACGGCGGTAAAACCGGTAGGAGCCTCTATTCCTTCAGCTGGCTGCTGGATATCTCCCGCTGTATCTATACACTGCGCACGGGAGAGATCATCACCAAAACGAAAGCGGGCGAATGGGCGCTGGGAAACGGGCTTTGCCCCGATGTGGCGGCGCTGGAAAACGCGCTGCGGGTACGAAAAGAGCCAAAACTGTTTGATAAGGATGAAACTTTGCGGCAATACGCTGAAAATCTCGGCGACGCGATCCAAGCGTATGCGGATGTGTTGGAAAAAGAAATTCGTCGTTCAACGCAAACGGGAGATTAGATTCAGGAGGTAACACGATGCTTATAGAAGAATTCGACCCGCAGGTAAACGCTGTGATCGATCCGGAAAAGGTAATTTTCGCTTCTGTTATCAAATTGTTATCAAAAGACTTCTTCAGGAGTCGAAAACCGTTGATATGCTTACGTTTTCATGCTTTCGGTTTTTATTCCCACTCCACCGTCGCCGGGGGTTTGGAGGTGATGTCGTACACCACGCGGTTGACGCCTTTTACCTCGTTTGCGATGCGGCTGCTGACTTTTTCCAGCAGCTCGTAGGGCAGGCGGGACCAGTCCGCGGTCATAAAGTCGTCGGTGTCCACGCTTCTGAGCGCCACGGTCCAGCCGTAGGTGCGCTCGTCGCCGATCACGCCCACGCTCTTTGTGTCGGTGAGCACGGCGAAATACTGGCTGGCGCGCCGTCCCCAGCCGAAGGCGTCCATCTCCTCCCGGAAGATGGCGTCCGCCTCCTGCAGGGTGCGGACCTTTTCGGGCGTGATCTCGCCGATGGTGCGCACCGCAAGCCCGGGGCCCGGGAAGGGCTGCCGCATGACCAGCGCTTCGGGGATGCCCAGCTCCTTGCCGATGGCGCGGACCTCGTCCTTGAACAGGGTGTTCAGCGGTTCGATCAGCTCGTCAAAGTCGATCACGTCCGGCAGGCCGCCCACGTTGTGGTGGCTCTTGATGACGGAGGCGTTCTCACTGCCGCTTTCGATCACGTCCGGGTAGATGGTGCCCTGGGCGAGATAGTGGACCTTGCCGAGCTTCTTGCCCTCCTCCTCAAAGATGCGGATGAATTCCTCACCGATGATCTTCCGTTTCCGTTCCGGATCCGTCACGCCCGCAAGCTTCGCAAAAAAGCGTTCCTGCGCGTTCACGCGGATCAGGCGCATGCCGAACAGCCCCGCAAAGGTGTGCTCCACGATATCGCCCTCGTCCTTGCGCAGCAGGCCGTGGTCCACGAAAATGCAGGTGAGCTGCTGCCCGATGGCCTTGTGCAGCAGTACCGCCGCCACGGAGGAATCCACGCCGCCGCTCAGGGCGCACACCACTTTTTTGTCTCCGATCTTGTTACGGTAGTATTCGATCTGTCGGCTGGCGAAATCCGCCATGATCCAGTCTCCCATACAGCCGCAGACGTCATAGAGGAAGTTATGCAGGATCTGCTTCCCGCATTCGGTGTGCGTTACCTCCGGGTGGAACTGCACGGCGTAAAGCCTGCGTTCTTCGTCCGCCATGGCGGCCGTGGGGCAGTGGGCGGTGGCGGCGGTCACGGTGAAGCCCTTCGGCACGGTCTTTACGTAATCCCGGTGGCTCATCCAGACGGTGCTCTCTTCGGGGACGTTTTTGAACAGGGCGCCGCCCGTGTGGCGCATTTCGATCCTGCCGTATTCGCTGATCTCTCCGGCGGCGCAGATCTCGCCGCCGCCCATGTACGCCATGAGCTGGCAGCCGTAGCAGATGCCGAGGATCGGGATCCCGGCGTTCAGGATCGCCGGGTCGTAATGGGGGGAGCTTTCGTCGTAGACGCTGTTGGGCCCGCCCGTGAAGATGACGCCCCTGTAGCCTTGCTGCAGGATCTCTTCCGGCGTGATCCGGTTGTAGGCGCGGATCTCCGCATAAATGTGCTGCTCACGTACGCGGCGGGCGATGAGCTGGTTATACTGTCCGCCGAAATCCAGAACGAGAATCTTTTCCATCTGTCTTGTTTCCTCCATTCTGCCATGCGCCGCAGAAGGCGCTTTTTTGTTTTCTTATTATACTCCCGGTCTGCGGGATTTTGCAATCCCTTTTTTTTGGCTTTTTTTTTGAACAAAAAAGGGAGTTTAAGTATCAAAAGGCGAGGGGAGTCGGGTTTTGTACGACTCCCCTCGCCATTGAAGGGACGACCGGCAAAAGCCGGTGCAAAAGGCGGTCATGCCGCAAGCGGCTGTTCCCCTGAAAACGGTTCTCCGGGCAAAACGGGCGTGTCGGAAACGGCTTCGTCCGGCGGCGCAGGTCCGGTCGGGGCGGCGTCCGGCAAAGGCGCATCCGAATCGGGTACGGCTTCGTCGGGCAGTTCCGCCGCAGGTCCGTCCGTCGGACCGGCAGACGCCGGTTGAGTCGTTTCGGTATCTTCCGGCGGGGCGGCGAGCTGCTGCTTATCGTTGGAACTGAACAGGATCAGGCTGTCCTGATAATAGTATTTCTTCATCAGCGTCTCGGCGTTTTCCAGATCCACGGACAGCCGAAGGATCAACCGTGCGTCTACCGCGTCCACGTCGCCGGAGGCATTCAGGTCTCCTGCGAGTTTCTGCGCGGGGTCTGCGGCGTCCAGACCTACGCTGATCCGAAGGGCGCTGCGTGCGTCCGTGGCGGTGATATGGCCGTCCGCGTCCAGATCCGCGTATTTCGGCGGCTGCACGGTCTCGGTCTTCGTATCACCGCAGACCGCGCATTTCAGCGTCAGTACGCCCGCTGCGGTAAAGGTCAGCGGAGGATCCGCGGAAACGGTGTCATATCGGTGCGCATACGCCGCTACGTGGTCTTTGAAAACCAGCGTCCCGCATTGGGCGCATACGGTCTGGTAGCTCTTTACGTCCGTACAGCGGCTGTTGCCGGCAAAGGCCGGCAGGGAGACAGAGTGAGGGACGGTGGACAGCAGATCCGCTTCGGCGTTGCGTTTGCAGAGGGTACAAACGCGTTTCCGGACCCCCTCCGAAGTACAGGTGCCCTGGGTGATCAGCGTGTTGACGGAGGGATGGATACAGTTATTGTACTCATATTTGACCGTCAGGACCTTTTTGCAGTCTTTACAGTACGTCAAAAGCATCCCGCCGGAGGCGTAGAGTTTCTTTTCGTAATCGGCGTACATGGAGGTCCCGGACGGGTGGATCAGCGCGAGCTGTGCGCTCGTCAGGACCGTACCGGGCAAGATGTCCGTACGTCCGAGGATGATCTGGTCCGCCGAAGCCGTATGGTCCTTTTTCGGGGCGAACCGCGTTTGCAGCACAAGGCCGCAGTCGGTACACCGGCGGACGGCGACCCCTTCTTTCAGGCAGGTCGGCGCCGCGGTCGTGACCCATCTGTCCGACAGCCGGTGATCTCCGTAGGTGTTCAGCGCCATATCGCCGGGCGAATAGATCGGTTCCAGGTACATGTATTCCGGTTTGACGGCGACCTCCGGTTCGGAGACGACCTGCGTCGGGGGCTGGAGTTTATTTGTCCGTTCGGCGATCAGCGCCGGGAAATTGACGTAGCAGCGGTTGAGGTCCAGATTGCCGTTGAACCCGCTGATGCGCCCGTACCGGGTGTATTGCCACATGTCGTAAGGGCGCGGGTAGGTGCATTTGGACTCGTACATGGCGATCCAGACGCCGCGGTTTTCAAAGACCTCCGGGGCGAGAAGATCTTCCGCAAAGCTCTTGGAGGCGTAGATCCCCGCATAGTATCCCGCGTCTTCGATCGTGGAGCAAAAGGCGTCCACCACGTTGGTGCATACCTTTTTTCCCGCGCGGACGTGCGCGTAGTCCGTGCCGTTCGACTCGGTGTAATCCTCGATGTCGATGAACACGGGCATGTCCAGCTGGCAGTTGTTGTTTTTCAGCATCCGGATCGTCAGATCCGCCTCCGCCTTCGCTTCGGCTGTGGTCATGGCGTAGCTGAAGAAGTAAACGCCGACGTACAGTCCCGCTTTTTTTGCGGCGCGGTAGTGGACGGCAAATTCATCGTCGGTAAACAGGCTGCGGCTGCCGCCGTAAAACCTGCCGCCGACCCGGATGATCACGGCGCGCACGCCGGAATTTTTGAGCGCGGTCCAGTTGAACAGGTTCGGGGCGTTCCATTGGGAGATGTCCGCCACCAGCCAGTTGACGGTTTTTGCCTTTTCAAGATACGGCTGGCAGTAATCCATACAGATCCAGCCGGTTTTTCCGCCGTAGGTGATCTGGCCCCAGTTGCCGCGTACGTACGTGACCTGGACGGTCGTGCCGGCCTCCAGCACGGCGTAACGCTCGGCGTCTGTATTCGGCGCCGCGCGGAAATTCAGCGGGTCGGTGGTGATGTAGGTGCCGGTTTCAAAAAGCGCGACGTTTAGCTGGTATTTCGGTGAAACGTAGCCCATCAGCCGGTCGGAATCCAGAGAATAGATCCCGAGCGCCACGCCGACGGAGGTATCGCCCTCGATCAGATAGACCTTGCCGCCGTTCACCCGCTGCACGATCCCGGCGCGCGCCAGCTTGTTGGGATTGCCCAGTTCGCTGATAAAACCCAGGTCGCCGGCTTTCGGCGTGTAGCTGCCGCCGCGGGAAGGGGAGAGCACAAACTGCTTTTCGGATTGGAAATAGCGCATCATCGCAAGCGCGGAAGTGTACTGCGGGATCACGTCGCCGCGCACGTTTGCCGCGGCAGCGCACCAGGATATGAAAGCGCCGGACCAGGTGGGGTCGGTCTCCCGGTAAACGGAAGTATATTTCGTTCGCCCGTTTGTCCCGTTATAGCCGATCTGCGTATTCGCGACTGCAACGATGTCCGCCGCTGCATCCCCGGTATTTTTATAGGTATTCGGATGAGATTGGGCACGCGCGAAAGGCGCAAGGAGCGAAAGCGATATGCACAGAATACATAAGAAACAGATCGTTTTCTTAAGGATGCGTATTCGCATTTTGAAAGCCTCCCGTTAAAATTCAGACGGATCCGTCGAAAAAGGTTACAATTTGTAACACTATCATACCATAGAACCGACGGAAAAGAAAGCTGAATTTTCTGGAATTCGCGATTTTTGCGGATTCTTATGCAAGCTGCACAAACGAATATTGCAAAAAATAGATATTATAACAACAGAATCGAGCGTATTTGATCTTTTCGTAATCATTGCATTATGACGGAAATAAGTAAAAGCAAGGCGAACGGCCGCTTTTGTACGGTGTTGCCTTGCTTCATTTTTTTTTGTTTTTTCGATTTATAAAAGCGCGATCTCCCGCATCAGCGCGTCAAACAGTTCGTCCTCAGGCACCTTGTACAGGATCTCCCCCTTTTTGAACAGCAGCCCCGTCCCGTTGCCGCCGGCAATGCCGATATCGGCGTGGGAAGCTTCTCCGGGGCCGTTGACGGCGCATCCCATGACGGCGACGGTGATATCCTTTTCACAGTTCCTAAGCGCCTCCTCCACGCGGGAGGCAAGCCCGATCAGGTCGATCTTCGTGCGCCCGCAGGTGGGGCAGGAGACCAGGTTGACGCCGCCTTTTCTGACGCCGATCGCCTTCAGCAGGTCGTGCCCGGCGTATACTTCCTCCACGGGAGGCGCCGTGAGGGAGACGCGGATGGTATCGCCGATGCCGTCCAGCAGCAGAGCGCCGATCCCGGCGGCGGATTTGATAAGCCCCATGCGCCGGGTGCCCGCCTCCGTCACACCGACGTGCAGCGGATAGTCGCAGGTCGCCTTCATCAGACGGTACGCCTGTACGGTCGTGGGCACGTCCGAGGATTTCAGCGACAGCACGATGTCGTCAAAATCGTGGCGCTGCAGCAGGCGCACGTGGTACAGGGCGCTTTCCACCAGCGCCTCGGGGGTCGGTGCGCCGTATTTTTTTAGGATATCCTTTTCCACGGAGCCGGAATTGACCCCGATACGGATCGGGAGGCCCCGTTCCCGGCAGACGTCCGCCACTTTTTTGACGCGACTGTCGTCGCCGATGTTGCCGGGGTTCAGGCGGATCTTGTCCGCCCCGGCGTAAGCCGCTTCGATCGCCATTTTGTAATCAAAATGGATGTCGGCGACAACAGGAACGCTGATCGCTTCTTTCAGCGCGGCGACGGTTTTTACCGCCCCCATATCGGGAACGGTCGTGCGGATCAGCTCGCAGCCGGCATCCGCAAGCGCTTTTGCCTGTCTGACGCACGCTTCGGTATCGTCGGCGGGGGTATTTAGCATAGACTGCACGCGAATCGGTGCGCCGCCGCCGATCTGTACGCCGCCTGCGATGACAAATTTCTGACTGCCCATGGCGATAAATGCCCCGCCGTCCGGCCAATGGCTCCGTTTGATGGCATTGGCAGCTCGGCGGCAGGGCGCTCCTTTCCGTTCATTCTATTTTTTTATCAGATTGACGATATCATTGAAGGTGATCAGGATCATCAGCGCGATCAGCAGTACGAAACCGGCCGCGTGGACGATCGCCTCAAACTTTTTGGGGACCGGCCGCCGCGCGATGATCTCGATGAAAATGAACAGCAGACGCCCGCCGTCCAGCGCCGGCAGCGGCAGGAGGTTAACGATGCCGATGTTGATGGTGATGAACGCAAGAATAAAGATGAAGGTCGAATAGTCTTTTCCGGAGATCGCTTCACTGGCGGTGTCCGCAACGATCCCGATGGTCCCCACAGGGCCGGAGATATCCTTGAGGCCGTATTGTCCGCGGATCATATCGATCAGGCTCAGCCAGATGAGCTTGGTCATGGAGACCGTTTCACGCAGCGCGCCGGGGACGATATTGAGGATCCCCACGGGCGCCGTGCCCACGATAAAATCGCAATACCCCTCCTCTGCGGAGTAGGCAACGTTCAGGTCCGTGAGCTCCACCTTTTTGCCGTCTCGTCTGACGACCAGGTCAAAAACGCCGTCCTCGTCGCGGTACAGGTCGTAGTACAGGTCCCGGGCAGAGAAAACGCGCGTGCCGTTGATCTTCAGGACCTCGTCCCCCTCCCGCACGCCGTTTTCGATCTGCAGCATCTGCTGGGAGACGCCGCTGACGACGCGGGTGGAGGTCTCTTTTTCGCCGGCGAGCATGCAGCAGACCAGCAGAAGCCCCAAAATAATGTTGACGGTCGCACCGGCGGCGATGACGATGAAGCGCTTCCACGCCTTCTGGTTCCCGAAGGCGCGGGGGTCGTCGGAGACCTCGTCCTCTCCCTCAAGGGCAACGAAGCCGCCGATCGGGAACAGCCGCAGGGAGTACTGCGTCTCTCCCTTTTTCCGTTTCAAAAGCGTCGGCCCCATGCCGATGGAGTACTCGTTGACCCGGATCTTAAAGAGCTTTGCCGTAAAGAAATGGCCGAATTCATGCAGGGCGATGATCACCCCGAAAAACAGGATCGCGACCAGGATCGGCCATACTTTTTCCCAGATCGCGCCGACGTCAATAGAAAGGGCTTGCAGCATAAAAATACCTCGGTTTGCTACATGGCGGCATGAACGGCGCGGCGTACGGCGGCGTCGGTTGCAAAGACGTCCTGCAGCGTATAATCATTTTTGTCTTCGCACACGGCAAAGGCGGTGCGGATCAGCGTCCCCATTTCCGTAAACCGGATCTTTCCCTGCCGGAACAGAAGGTTAACCTCTTCGTTTGCGGAGTTGACGGCGGCGGGGTATAGCCCGCCTTTGCCGATCGCCTCCCGGCAGATGCCGAGGCAGTCGAAGGTCTCCTCGTCCGGACGGTAAAAATGGAGCGTCGCCACCTGGGCAAGATCCAGCTCCCGGACAGGGGAGGGGTAGCGCTCGGGGAAGGTCAGCGCATACTGGATGGGGATGCGCATGTCCGAAACGCCGAGCTGTGCGAGGACGGAGTTGTCGTCAAATTCGATCAGGGAGTGGATGATGCTCTCCCTGTGTACGACCACGTCGATCTTTTCCGCCGGCATCCCGAACAGGAAATGCGCCTCGATCAGCTCCAGGCCCTTGTTGAACATGGACGCCGAGTCGATCGTGATCTTTGCGCCCATCTCCCAGGTCGGGTGCCGCAATGCGTCGGCGGCGGTGACGTTTTTGAGTTCCTTCCGCGTTTTGCCGAAGAATGGCCCGCCGGAGGCGGTAAGGATCAGCTTTTTCAGCGCGCGGTTGGGCGGGGACGCCTGCAGGCACTGAAAAATCGCCGAATGTTCGCTGTCCACCGGCAAAAGCCGGACGCCGTGTTCCTCCACGGCTTTCAGTACAAGGGAGCCGCCGGCGACAAGCGCCTCTTTATTGGCGAGCGCCAGGTCCTTGCCGGCGTTGACGGCGGCAAGCGCGGGGCGCAGCCCTGCAAGTCCCACGATCGCGTCAATGACGGTGTCTGCGTCTGTTTCGGCGGCGCAGGCTTCGACCCCCTCTTTCCCGGAAAGCACAACCGTAGAGGTGTCCGCGACCCGCGCGCGCAGGTCCTTTGCGGCGGCTTCATCCGCAAGCGCCGCTTTCTGCGGCCGGAAGGCGCGGATCTGCGCCTCCATCGTTTTTACGTCGCTGTTCGCCGTCAGGGCCGCGACGGAAAAGCCCGCCTGTTTTGCCACGTCCAGCGACTGCACGCCGATGGAACCGGTGGAGCCGAGGATCGAGATCGTCTTTTTAATCATAGTGCCCTCCCACCCGAACAGGATTATGCGGCCCAGAACAGGATGCTGAACCGAAGGATCGCGTACTCGGCGGCGAATACAAAGATGGAGGAGTCGAACCGGTCCATGACGCCGCCGTGGCCGGGCAGAAGATTCCCGAAATCCTTGACGCCGCGGTGCCGTTTGATCGTGGACGCCGCCAGATCGCCGAAGATGCTGACGACCGAAAGCAGCAGCGCCGAAACGATCAGCCACACGATATCAATATATGCCGAAAGATTGAATTTTGTCTTAAAAACGTACCAGAGGATCCAAGATACCAACAGGTTGCCGAGCACCCCGCCGACGGCGCCTTCGACCGTTTTTTTCGGGCTGATGTTGGGCGCAAGTTTGTGTTTGCCCAGCGCCATTCCGGCAAACAGGGCAAAGCCGTCGGTGAACCAGGCGCAGAAAAAGGAGAAAAGGATCAGAAAGATGCCGTCCGCCTGGGTGAACAGGTCGGGGAATTCGATATAGACGTCCCGAAACAGCACAGGCGCGGAGATGGCTGCGGGGATCAGGAAGCTGCAGAACAGCCCGCAGACGACCTGCTCAAACTTCAGCCGTTTATAGTCGGTGACCATAATGATCAGCGCCAGCAGGACGATGACGGCAACGGCGGCGTACAGCGGGACAGGCAGTTTTGCCTTGTATTCCGCGTATTCCGTTGTGGCAACGGCGGTCAGCTCGCACAGGATGAAGAAAGGCTTGTTTGTGACCTCAAAGACTTTCAGCATCTCAAATACGGCGATGGCGGCGACTGCGGCAAGGATCAGCGAGAAGGCGGGGGTGTAGATCGTAAACATCCAGCCTACGGCGATCAGGATTCCGAAAAGCGCTGTCAGTAATCGTTTTTTCATGATCCGGGTTCCGTTTCCCTTTCCTGAAATTGGTTATAAAATCTGCAGCCCCGCCGTCGGGATTCCTTTATGCGCCGGCGGGGCAAAGGTGAATATAAACGCAGACAAACGGGCGTTTCTGCTCACCCGCCTGTGCGGTCAGAACGCGGGGACGTCAGGCGAAATGCCGCCGGTATACTTCCGGGTATCCTGCCGGGCGGCGTCATACGCCGCCGAACCGGCGGCTGCGCTTTTCAAAATCCGAAAGCGCCATATCAAAATCCCGCTCGGTGAAATCCGGCCAGAGCACGTCCGAATACCAGAATTCCGCGTATGCGCACTGCCAGAGCAGGAAATTGGAGATCCGCTGCTCACCGCTCGGCCGGATCAGCAGATCCACCGGCGGCTGCCCGGCGGTATAGAGGTTCGCTTCCAGCTTTTCGGCTGTGATCTCCTCCGGTTTCAGGCTGCCTTCGGTACATTGCGCCGCAAGCAGCTGCGCCGCGTGCAGGATCTCCTGCTGCGCGCCGTAGTTGACGGCAATGTTGAGGTTGACCTTCGTCATATCTTTTGTCAGATCCTCAACCTTATTCATCAGGGCGACAAGCTCCGGGTCGATCCGGCTTTTATCGCCAAAAAAACGCAGGCGGATGCCTTTTTCAAGGTTTTCGTCCAACCGTTCCAGCGCTTCGTCCAGATACGCGCCGAACAGTTTCATGATGCCCTTGACCTCCTGTTCCGGCCGCGCCCAATTCTCGGTGGAAAACGCGTAGAACGTCAGATGCCGGATGCCGAGGTCGCCGGCGTATTCGCCGATCCGCCGGAAGGTTTTGGCGCCCTCGATGTGGCCCTCGCTGCGGGACAGGCCCCGCTGCTTTGCCCAGCGCCCGTTGCCGTCCATGATCACGGCGACGTGGCGGGGGAGCACCGAAAAACGGGAGGGATCCGGGACCGGTTTCGACGGGGCGGTTTTTTCTGCGTCAGACGCAGAAAGGATGCTTTCGACCGTCATATTGCCATGATCTCTTCTTCTTTTTTCTGGGCGACCTTTTCAACCTGCTTGATAAAGTCGTCGGTCAGCTTCTGAACGTCTTCCTCGGCGTCCTTCAGGTCGTCCTCGGTGATCTCAGAGGCCTTTTTCATTGCCTTCAGCTTTTCAATGGCGTCTCTGCGGATGTTGCGGATCGCGACGCGCGCGCCCTCCGCCATGGCCTTGACGTCTTTGACGAGGGTCTTTCTTCTCTCTTCCGTCAGCGGCGGGAAGGTCAGGCGGATCACGGTGCCGTCGTTTTGCGGGTTGATGCCGAGGTCCGACGCCTGGATCGCTTTTTCGATCAGTTTAAGGGCGGATTTGTCCCAGGGCTGGATCACCAGGATGCGCGCCTCTGTGACGGAGACCGCAGCCATCTGGTTGATGGGCGTGGGGACGCCCCAGTAATCGACGCGGATCGGATCGAGCACGGCGGCGTTGGCGCGGCCGGCGCGGATCGTGTTATATTCGCTGTTCAGAGAAGAGATGGTTTTTGTCATTTTTTCCTTTGCGTTTGCAAGTACGGTTTCCATAATATATCCTCCTAATAAAATTATTTTACGATCGTACCGATCTTTTCGCCGTTGAGGGCGCGCCGGATGTTTTCGGGGTCGTCGAGGTTGAACACCAGCACCGGCAGCTTACCGTTCTGCGCCAGGGCGGCGGCGGTGTTGTCCATGACCATCAGGTGTTTCTCAAGGATCTCGTCGTAGGTGAGCGTATCGTATTTTACGGCGTCCGGATACTTGTTCGGATCCTTGTCATACACGCCGTCCACGTTCGTCGCCTTGAAAAAGACGTCCGCTTCGATCTCGTTGGCACGCAGCGCAGCGCCCGAATCGGTGCTGAAGAAGGGGCTGCCGGTACCGCAGCCGAAGATCACGACGCGTCCTTCGTTCAGGTACCTGACGGCGTCGTATTTATTGTAGGGAAGGGCGACGCGCTGCATATCCAGCGCCGTCATGACCACCGCGTCGTTGCCGAGCTGTATCAGGCTTTCCTGCAGCGCGAGCGCATTGATCACGGTTGCAAGCATCCCCATGGTATCGGCACGGGTACGGTCCATGTCGCCGCTGGAGCGTCCGCGCCAGAAATTGCCGCCGCCCACGACGATGGCGATCTGGGTGCCCATGGCGGCGCATTCGCAGATGACCTTGCAGACTTCGTTTACCTTTTCAAAATCGATGCCGGTCCCTTTGCTGCCTGCGAGGACCTCGCCGCTGACTTTCAGCAGGATGCGTTTATATACCGGTTCCATATCTGATCCCTGCCGGCACGGTCCGTTGCCGCCGTGCCGTTCCTTTCTTCGGGAGGCTCCCGCTTCCCGTTGGTTCTTCTTTTCTATTTTACTTTATTTTCCGTGGGATGTAAAGAAGAAAAATGCATTTTGGATAAAAAATGAAAAAAAGTCCCGCGGGACCGGTCGGCCGCCGCGGGACGGAAAAACAATTCAGAAATTATTTTTTACGGAACAGGTTCTTGAACGCGTTCTTGATGCTCTCAAAGAACTTCTTGAAGAAATCGCCGAAGAAGCTCTTGCTCTTTTCCTTCGCAACTTCCGTGGTGGCGTTCACAACGTCCTTCACGGTAACTTCCTTATGCTCGGAAGCGACGAAATCATCGTTGAAAGCAACAGCAGCGCCATTGTCGACCGTGTAGGTCGGGGTGCCCGCGAAGTCGGTGTCGAAAGCGATGACGGTACCGGCGGCAACAGCCACGTCGGTGAAGGACCAGTCATTGCCCGGGACGTCCATCTTCAGGGTGACGTAACCGTCCTTGGTGCCCTTGAGCTCAACCTTGCTCGCATTGTACAGGTACGCGACCTTGAGGTATTCCTTGGAATACTCGGAGTACGCGGACGCATACACGCCGGAATCGTTGGAGAACATAGTCTCTTCGCCGTCGTTCACGATGGCAAGCAGGCCGTTCTTCGCGTTACGGATGCGAACGGTGACGGGGCAGTAGATGTACAGAGCTCTGACGATCTGCTTGAAATCTTCAACAGCGGTATCGAACAGGATGCTGCGCATCACGTCGATCGCGGTCAGGTTGATCTCAATGTTGTCATAAACTTCGCCGTAAACCTTATTCTTGATGGCATTGATGATGCCTTCGTTTTCGGCAAGCTTCAGGTCGTGCAGGTTCTTTTCGCAGATCGCTCTGGTGGTGAGCATCATGTCAACGGCGATCATGGTCTTGTCATCATCGTCGCCGGCAATCGCAGCAGCCGTCCAGTCGGAAGCGAGATCCTGGAAGTAGTAGGTGGTCATGAGGGTGTCGATCAGGTTGTACTGGTCGCCCGTGTTCCAAAGAACGTCAGCAACGCTCTTCGCAACGCCGTAGATCTTCAGAACGGCAGCGGTGTAAACGTTGGAGTTCATGGCAAAGTTGATCAGATAGTCAACGCCCATCTCAGCGCCATCGGCAGCGATGTCGGCGACAAGCTGCGCGATAACGTCTTCCATGCTGGTGTTGATGTCTGCGATCAGGTCTTCGGCAGCGGTCTTGAGCACGCCGTAGGTGGTGTTGTCGGCCACATACTGAAGCAGGTCAAGATAATAGCCGTTCGCCTTCTGGACGGACAGAACGTTGGCATAAGCCTCAATGAACTGATCTCTGTAGGTCTGATAAGCATGCGCGATCTTGGCAACGTCGCCGATGACCTCAAACGCAGTGCCCCAGCCTTCGGAAGCGAAGAGCTCGATGTTGACATACTTGTTGACCTTCTGAATGAAATCATTCACGTCGGTGGCAGTGTCGAGAACCTTCACGATCTCATCCACATAACCGTCGTCAAAATTGTACTCCGCCTTTTCGATGAGGGCAAGGAGGACCTTCTTGGCGTTGTCGACGGAAACGTTCTTGGTCGCATAGTTTCTCCATGCGGAGTCATACAGCGCGAACGCAGTATAGACGTTCATGGTGGTGTTCAGCGCCTTGGTGTTCTGGTCTGCATATTCCCAGCTGATAAAATGGCTGTCGTCGGTGATGGTGTCAAGCAGGAGCTGATAGTTTGCTTTCCATCCTGCAACTCTGGGATCGCTCACGTCAGCGTCGCCCTCAGCGGCAAACGCTGCGATCGGGATCAGGGACAGAGCCATCAGAACGGAAAGAATAACAGCTAAGACTTTGGTTGTTTTTTTCATACACATACTCCTTACCAGTTTTTGATAATCATTCGTTATCGCATATATTTTATCGCATTTTTTTTCATCCGTCAACTAAAAAAATGGCAAATATTCACGGGTTTTCTTTGTGCACTATTCACAATATATAGTGCCTCTCTTCGGACGGTTGCACAGCTTTCTCCGAACATGTTGCAGAAATATGAATTATTTTTAAACGGCCGTTTTTATGTTGACGGCGGCTCCGGCTTTCTGCTATACTGTAACAAGCTGAGGAAAGGAGAGTCTGCCATGTTTACGGACAGAGAACTCAAATCGATCGCCGACGCGTTCGTGCTGGAGGGCACGTATGCGGGCAGCGAAGCCATCAAGGAAGGACACATCAACAACACGTTTAAACTTATAATGAAAAGCGGTACGGGCGGCAGCGCGTATCTGCTGCAGCAGATCAATACCTCCGTTTTTAAAAATCCGACGCTGCTGATGGAAAACGTGGCGGCAGTGACCGCCTTTCTTGCCGAAAAACTGGCTTCTGCGCCGGAGAGCGGCATGCGCTCGCTGCGCTGCATCCCCTGCAGAGCGGGCGGGATCTACCATACGGATGAAAAAGGGCGCGTCTGGCGTATATACAATTATATAGATAACGTCTTCTCGTACAGCTGTACGCCGTCGACGTCACTGTTTTACAAAACCGGCAGCGCCTTCGGCGCCTTTATGAACCTGCTGGCGGATTTCCCGGCGGAAAAGCTCGGCGAGACGATCCCCGATTTCCACAATACGGCGGCCCGTTTCCGCAACCTGACGGCGGCGATCGGTGAGAACCGCTCCGGCAGGCTTGATACCTGCACCGAAGAGATCGCTTTTGCCCGCGCCCGCGCGGACGATACCTATATCCTGACGGGCAAGGCGGCCGCGGGGCTTCTGCCGCTGCGCGTGACCCATAACGATACCAAGCTCAACAACATCCTGTTTGACAAGGATACCGATGCGCCCGTGTGCGTGGTGGACCTGGATACGGTCATGCCGGGGCTCAGCCTCTACGATTTCGGCGACGCGATCCGGTCCGGCGCCAATACGGCGGCGGAGGATGCGGAAAATCCGGCGGAGGTATCGTTAAGCGTTGACCTTTACACCGCCTATCTGCGCGGTTTCCTCGAAGCGGCGGGCGAGAGCCTGTGGCGGGAGGAGGTGCGCCTGCTGCCTTTCTCGGCAAAGCTGATGACCTTTGAATGCGGCATGCGGTTTCTGACCGATTATCTGGACGGCGACGTCTATTTCCGCACGGCGTACCCCACGCATAACCTGGTGCGTGCCCGCGCCCAGTTCGCCCTTGTAAAAGACATTGAAAAGAAGATGGCGCTGCTGGACGCGATCACGGCGGAGACGTATCGGGAGATCACGGGGAAGACGCTGGGAGAAAAATAAAAGTAAAAAAGTAAGAAAGATACAAAGTAACAAATGCGGGCGGGCTCTGCCCGCACCTGAATTCTGAAAAACTCTCTGCGCCCGGAATCGCAGATCCACCGCGTCCGGATGCGCAGAGTTTTTTTGCGTCTGACCTTTTCAGATCTTTCACGTATGTGTTTTTCCAGACCCTCTGCGTCCGGTTTTGCAGAGAGATCAGCTCCCGGTCATTTCAGAGCCGTTTACGTTCGGTTTTGCAGAACCCCCCGTTTCTACAATCAAGGGCAAAGCCCTTCCGAATTTCATACTTTTATACTTTTTTACTTTACTACTTTTATTCCCTGCATCCCGTACAGCCGTCGGTCGGGTCGAACGTCTCTGCCGCGTCTGCCTGTTCCGGCGGGAAGAACTCGTTCATCGGGAAGTCCATGCGGCTGAAGGCGTCGCAGGGATCCTCGGGGTCGCCCGCGCACTACTTGGTCGGGCGGCAGAAATCGTAGGCAGGGATCAGAAGCTGGACGTCCCGCTCCATGCGCACGATCGAGAACAGCCCGATCGTAACGCTGACGAGCGGGGCGTTTTCGTCTGTCTGGCGCCGGAACTCCCCGTTGAAGCGCCTGCCTACGCTCTCCGGGATCAGCGGCGTAACGACGTCCGACGCGTCGGCGTCCGGATTGTACTGCGCCGCCAGCAGAATGGGGGAGGCCACCTGGATCACGGCGCGGGGATTGGTGGTGACGGGCGCCGCCTGCGTGTCGACCTCCGGCGTAAATTCGGAAGAGAACACCTTCACGCTGCCGTCCGCGCCGTAAAGGATGCTCTTTTTTGAGTAAACGCACAGGCCTTCCACCGTCTCGGGCGAGGCGGGCTGCTGGGTGTAAACGTCAAGCAGCACGCGGAAGTAATACGTCGCGTCCACCGAGTAGTAGCCGGTGTTGAACGGGACCCGTTCGATCTCTGAAAAAACGTTCAGGATCTCAGCGCTGCGGGGCCGCACGCTGACCGCGTTCGCAAGGACCGCAAGGGCGGTATCCGTGAAGGTGACGGGCAATCCGCTGACGCAGCTTCTGTCTGCGCAGGAATCGTAGACCCGCGCGGTGTTGATGCATACCGCGTCCGTGATCTTCGGCCGGGCGGCTTCGGGGGTGGGGAGTGTCGTTTCGGGCATAATAAAACCTCCTGAATGAATATGTGAGCTTTGTACTCCGGTAGTATGGTATGCCCGAGGCGGAAAATGTTGCGGTTTTTGCGTGCATTTTGTGACGGAAACCGAAAACAAAACCGCGGCCCGTATCCGAACCGCGGTTTATCAAACGCATGCTTGTAAAGTGAAAGCACTTTACGATAACAGTATAATGTAAAGTCAATTATCTTTACACGTATCTTGAAAGATCCATTGTCTGCGGGGCGCCGCCCTGCGCCATGGAGGCGTCCGCCATGAAGACCGTCAGGTGCCCCGCGATGGAATTTTCGATGGCGGTGCAGGAGACGGACTGCTTGCCGGTGGCAAGGTACCGCACAAAATCTTCGGTCAGCGCGTCGTCGCCGCCGCCGTGGCCCTCTTCAAGATCGCCTTCCATGCGCACGGTCTCCTCCGTATAGCCGGTCGGGCTTGCGGGGTCGATCAGGCGGACCTTGAAAAAGTCTTCGTCAAACACGCCGTCGATCTCGCCCTTTGTGCCGATAATGTGGATGCGGCGCATGGATACGGCGGAGCCGCCGACCATGTTGTGGGTGCCGGTCGCGCCGTTTTCAAAACGGACCAGTACGCTCTGGTGGTCTACAACGTTGTTGTCGCATTTGTAGATGCAGCGGTCGTAGGGGTTGCCGTTGGCGAAGGATTTTTCGCGGTCGCTGTCGGAGGGGTTCTGGATGTGCTCCAGATCCTCCCAGACGTAGCATTTCCAGCGCTCCGGGAAATCCATATAGAGCCTTTTGGAGGAATACCTGCAGGTGTCCACGTACGGGCAGTCCACGGTGCAGCGGGTCCCGGCGCCTTCCGGTGCGTTTTCGGGCCGGAACTGGAAGCGGGAACCGAAGGAGCTGACCGCCTGCGGGCGGGTAGGCTGCATCATCCACATCATGATATCGATGTCGTGGCAGCTTTTCGCCAGCAGCATGGTGGTCTTGCACTTGTCGGAGTTCGCCCATTTGCCCCGTACGTAGGAGGTGGACAGATGGTGGTAGCTGACGTGCTCCACGGTCTGGATATTGAGGATATCGCCGATGGCGCCGGTGAGCAGCACCTTTTTGACGGCGAGATAAAAGGGCGCGTAGCGCAGCACGTGGCAGACCATGACCTTGTTGCCGTGCCGGCGGATCACGTCGTAAAGCGCGTCCATCTCTTCCTTGTTGACGGCGAAGGGCTTTTCGAGCAGCATGTCGTAGCCGCGCTCCAGCAGCGGAACGGCCGTCGCGTAATGCTGGTGGTCCATGGTGCCGTTGATGACGGCGTCGGCAAGCTTCGGGAGCCGCGCAAGCGTTTCGGCGTTCTCAAAACACATGTCCGCAGAAAAGCCGTAGCGCGCCGCCGCCATGGCGCGGCGCTCGGGGTTGGGGTCGGCGATCCCGACGATCTTAAGCTGCTCAGGATGCTTCAGCGCATAATCTGCGTAAATGATCGATCTGTGTCCGCCGCCCACGATGACGGCAGTTATCGGTGCGTCTTCCATATCCTTTAACCTTCTTTTTGCTGAGAAATCTCGGTAACCGTATATTTTTTGATATCATCCGCAACGCGGCCGAAGGCGCCGGCGACGTTCGAGGCGGTCCTGCCGCCTGCGGAAACGACCTCTTCGTAGTGCTTCGGCGCAAAGACCGACCCGAAGTCGTTGTCCGGACCGATATAACCGATGGCGTCGTTGCAAAGGCCGATCACGGCCAGGTGACCTGCCGCCGTATCCTTAAAGGGCGGGAAGTTCCAGTCCCGGTGCAGATAACTCTCTTCTTCACCGTAGGCGCCCCCGTAGGCGATCTCCGGCGACAGCTCGCCCGGGATCAGCGCCAGCGTCAGCGCGTCGCCGAAGCAGGCGATGCCGACCTCCGTGATAAAGCAGATCTCACTCTCTTTGCCGTCGTCGCGCATGGACAGGCGGGCCAGGTTGTTGCTGACGACGCCGAGCTTTCCGAGCAGCCGCAGCAGCGGGTTGTCCGCCGGGATCAGCACCTCGCGCAGGCGGAGGTTCAGAAGCGGCGGCAGCTGTTTCCATTCTTCTTCCGGGACCTGCGATACGTGCCGGGCGATGGCCCTGCCGTACTGCTCGATACTTTCGTTCCTCGAGGCGCCGGGTTCGCTGAAGGGCCCTCTGTTTGCGCCGATGGCGGCCTCGGCCCCCTGGAAGAACGCGGCGCGTTCCCCTGCTTTTTCCAGCTCGTCGCAGAGATAGAACGGAAAATCGGCGCTGATCTGCCGCTGCTTGTCGCCGTAATTGGTGGGGTGCGCCGCCAGCAGCACCGCAGTGGCTGGATTCATCCCGTCGTCGGGCGTAAAGCGCAGAAGCGTCATCTTTGCGTCCTGTTGGTAGGGCGGGCGCTTATCGTATACGAAGGGCGCGGCGTCAATAACCGCAAAGCTGAGTTCGCCTTCGCGCAGGTCCTCGACGGCCTTCCGGATCGTCCGGGCGCTGACCACAGTCAGGTACGCCATGTAATCCGGGTTTTTTCCGGAGACGGCGTTTTGCCGAGTGCGGCTTTTTTTGACCGCCTTCGGGTTGGTTTTCAGCATCTGAAACAGGCTGCCCCAGACGCCCTGGGTATCGGGCGCGGAGTGGCAGTGGGTCGCGCTGATATTGACCGAGAGGATGTTTTTTTCGGCGATCAGGTCCCTCAGCTCCCCCCGGATCAGGCGGATATCGGCGTTGGATATGCCGATGCAGTCGATCACCGCGAACACGTGGATCCCTCTGCCGCTGCCGTCGTCAAGGGCGAAGGCGCGCACCTGCAGATCGGTCAGGACGCCGTCGGCCTTATTGGGCGGAAAGGCAAGGTACCCGGCGATGTACAGGTCGCCGGTCCAGCGCGACGGCAGAATGCTGTCTTTGGCGTATCCCACGCGCCAGCGGGCGCCGGGCGCGGGAGCGGGAAGGCAGTAACCGTCCCCTTCCAGAAAACCGTCGTTTTCATAACGGTTGAGGTAGGGGATCGCTTTGTCGGACACGGCGTCTGCAAATTTACCGACCAGCCGCAATACGGCGTCGCTTCCGCCGTCAATGGCGCGCTGTTTGAGATCGTGCGCCTCGGCGTACGCCTGCAGACGCTCGCCGACGGGAGAGGATACGAACCTGTCTTTCAGATTTTGCAAAGAAAGCGCCTCCTTGAAAAACAAAATGGGGAGAACGGGATTTCGGTTAAGCGGCAGGGGACCTGCAAACGGAACGTTCAGCGGGCCTTGGTTATCCGCAGCTCCGCGATCTCAAAGCCGCAGGGCGTCTCTTCGACCGTCAGCTGCAGGCTGCCGTCTGCGATCGCCGCTGCAGGAACTAAATACCTCAGCGCCGTAAACCCGGCGGGCAGCAGCTCGTCCGTATACGCCCGGTCAACGGGGACTTCAAACAGGGAGCCGCTGTAAATGCATTGCCCGTTGACGGTCACCGTGTGCCGGGAGCCTGCATAGGGTTTCGGGAGCTTGTAAGTCGCCGTCAGCGTGTAGTCGCAGGCGGAAAGTCCCGTAAATACCGCGTGCAATGAGAGGTGGTCGTAGAGTTTTTGCAGGCAGACCGGCAGCGTCCCGTTGTTGACGTTCGGTCGGTCGCCCTGGAAGTCCATATAAAACTCGCCCTCCTGCGCCGCGTGCAGGCCTGTCAGTTCATTTAGGGCAACGGAGTAGTACACTTCATCCGGTCCCGCCTTGCAGCGGTCCAGGATCGCCTGTAAACGTCGCCGCGCTTCGGCGGGAGAGGCGCTTTGCAGCGCCTTGACCTGTCCCGTCAGATAACTGAGGTCCGTGATCGGCAGATCAAGGGTGTCGAGCGTTGCGCCCCGCTCCCAGCCGGAGGCAAAGTGCCGCGAGGTGGAAAGCTGCATCCCGATCAGGTCAAACAGCCGGTCAGCGTCCGCGTCGATCTCTTTTCTGAGCCGGAGCAGGGCTCTGGAAGGCGTATAGTCCGGCAGCATCAGCGGGTGCTCCGGCGGCAGACTGCGCAGGATATTTATATAATGGTTTAAAACTTCTGATTCTTCGGCGTATTTGCGGGCGATATAGCAGTCGCAGCGCGCGCGGAAGAGCCCCTGTACGTATCGCCAGTTGTCTGCGGATCTTTCGGCAAAGGCACTTGCAGTCCAGCAGGAAAGGGTCTGTCCGATCTCTTTTACGGCGTCGCCCACAGGCGGGGGTCCCCAGTTTTGTTCCAGCAGGCGGATCGCCTCTGCGGCCCCTTTTTCAGGGACGCCCGGGAAAAACAGGCGGGCGTAGTCTTCAAGGATCGTATCGACGTCGGCGCCGGGGTCCCATTCCAGCGCGCACCACACGGCCTTGTTTACGTCGTCGTTGATGCCGTCGGAGTAGGTGACGCTGCCGATCGTAAAGGGGCTGATCTCTTTGTGCAGCCTTGCGTATTCATAGGGCCTCGGACAGATCGATTCCCGTCCGAAGGCGGCGGAAAAGCGGTAATCCCAATCGTCCGCCCAGTAGTGTACGGGATGGGTGCAGCGCAGACAGTGGGTCACGTCCGGGTAAAAGCGGATCGGGTACCTGTCCGGCAATCGCCGCCGGAGGGTCGCGATGTCAAAGGCTGCGTTCGGGCCGGTGATGACGCCCGTGAATTCCGCCGGTTTTTCGGCTTCCAGATAGCTGAGGAATTCCTCTCCCCACGTCGGCTGTGAGTGGGGCTGCTGCGCGGAGGGCCAGCACTCGGCGTCCGGGTGGTACCGGCGCAGAATGTTTGCGTAGGCGCGGGTGCGGGAGAGCATCTCGGCGGCAGGCAGGTCGCCCGGGTCGCCGCCGGGCACGAACAGCGCGTCGAGGTACGGCATTTTTGAAAAGAACCGTTCCCGGTTTTTCAGCGCCTCGTCGGCGTCCTTTTCACCGTTCGGCATCCAGACGGAGACCTTCAGGCCCAGGTCGTGGGCGACGGCGCTCAGCGTGCACGCCATCTCCTCCTCGTCGTAGAGCATCAGCGCATTCCGGTGGGAGGCGCCGTCCTGGTAGGGGATGAACTCCACCGTATTCATGCCGAAAAACATGAGCTCGGTAAAATAGCGCTTAAATTGCGCCGGCGTCCATGCGTCGTACGTATTGGAGATCGCCCGATAGCCCAGCTGGTGCCCGCGGATGTGTTTGTCCGGCCGGTACGTCCCGGGCAGCGCCGATACGAAATGCACGCCGTCCGGGCCGAAAACGCCCTTACGCAGGATCCGTCCCGCCGCGTAGATCAGTCCCCGTATGCCCCCGGCGCGCAGGGTGAGAGTCCCTTCGGTCTCTTCGATCGAAAAAACGTCGGGGTCGGAGAAGGATCCGTCTGCCGTCAGACGGATCTCAAGCAGATCCTCTCTCTGATCCGCGGCTTCGGCAATACACGCCGCCGGCAGCCGCTCGGAAAGCGCCTGTCTGAGGATCTCGGCTGCCTGTTTTTCACAGGGATCCCTGCCGTCTGCAATGCGGATCCCGGCGTACTGCCGCATGGTGCGTCCCCCCATCGAAAAGGAATCAAAGTATCAGCGCGTGATTATTCAGTTTATTAGTTTAGTATAGAATCATTGGGAAGTCAAGAAAAAAAGAAAAACTTTTCCGAAAAGAGAGGGTAAAATCACTAAATTGTGTTTGCGCTTGTTGTGTAATCTGATAAAAAACGAAATTTTTCAAATAATCTATTGATTTTATTGAAAGAAACCGTTATAATGAGCGTAGAAAAATTATGTATCCGGAGGAATTAATACTATGAAAAAATTCATTGCCGTCTTTCTTGCAATGCTGATGATCTTCTCGGTCACGTCCGTCGCCTTTGCGACCGAGACCCCCGAAGGTGCCGGCGATACCGTGGCGGAAGAGCCCGCAGCCCCCGAAGAGGAAGGGACAACGGCCGCTTCCAATGAGCCGACGACCCGCAATATCGTCAACAAAGACGGTCTTGTAGTGCCGATCAATTTCACTCAGCTCAAGAGTTCCTTTGTCTTCAAGATCGTTGAGAAGATCATCAACCTCATTCTCGGCATCTTCGGCAAGAGCCTTGACGACTTCCTGACCGAGGGCGTCAGCGACGCCGGCGACTGGATCGACGAAGCCATCTCCAACATTGACGCCGGTCTCGGCGGCTGATCGGAAAAAACGTCCGATTTGTTGGAACCGCGACAGTAACAAACCCCCTGCGAAGGCTTTTTCGCAGGGGGTTTTTACACTTTTGCGGTAGAAGCGCGAGCGTAAAGGTCATAAATTTCTAAAAAAAATATGCATTTATACTTGTATATACCGAATAAATATGCTAAAATACAGATACCGAACCTCCGTATATACATGGGGGAATCCAAGCGAAAGGATCGCGTCCGGGACGCGGCGACGTTATGGGCAGAAAAGAATCCAGAGAGCATGCCTTTATTCTGATATTTGAAAAGCTGTTTCACGAAAGCCTGACCTATGAGGAGCTTCAGAAGCTGACGGCTCAGAGCGCGCTGTTTGAGATCGACCCGTTCTGCGAGGCGCTTTATACGACGAGTGAAGCGCACAGCGAGGAGATCAACGAAACGATCCGCCCGTTTTTGCGCAAATGGCGGCTGGAACGCCTGCCGAAGGTCAGCCTTGCGCTGCTGCGGCTTGCGGTGACGGAGATCCTGTATATGCCGGAGATCCCGGCGCCCGTCAGCGCGAATGAGGCGGTGAACCTTGCCAAGCGCTACGCGACCCCGGAGGACGCGTCGTTTATAAACGGCGTGCTGGGGTCTCTGATCCGCGGGCGGGCAAAGGCGCAGGCCGAAGCGCAGGCCGCCGGGGACGCCGCGGCGGACAAGCCCACAGACGGCTGCGCGCCGGAACAGACCACATGACCGGCCTCGGGCTCGATACCAGCAATTATACCACCTCCGTCGCGCTGTACCGGGACGACGACGGTACGCTCGTCTCCCGCCGCAAGCTCCTGCCGGTCAAGCCCGGGGAACTGGGGCTTCGGCAGTCGGACGCGGTGTTCCATCATACGGTGCAGCTCCCGGCGCTGATGCAAGAGGCGTTTGACGAAATGCCCGGCGCGCCGGACCGGATCGCCGTCAGCATTTCGCCGACGGGGGAGGCGGGTTCCTACATGCCCTGTTTTTTGCCCGGAAAAACGATGGCGCAGGGACTGGGCGCGGCGCTGGGGATCCCTGTGATACCCGTGACGCACCAGGCGGGGCATATCGCCGCCGTGCTGTATTCCGCCGGGCGAACGGAACTTGTTTACGGGCCCTTCGTCGCGTTCCACGTCAGCGGCGGCACCACCGAGGCGGTGGCGGTCACGCCGGACGAAAAAACGGTGTTTGCCTGCCGGCCGCTTGCCCGTTCGCTGGACCTGAAGGCGGGGCAGGCGATCGACCGGGTCGGAAAGCTCCTGGGACTGCCGTTCCCGGCGGGGAAGGCGCTGGACGCGCTGAGCCTTCAAAGCGATAAAACCTACCGGGTCCGTCCCTTTCTGCGGGACGGTTCCTGTTCCCTGTCCGGGGTGGAGAACCGCTGCCGGGCAATGCTGGAAAAAGGGGAGAGCGCGCCGGATATCGCAAACTATTGCCTTTCGGCCGTGATCGCGGCGCTTGAAGGGATGGTGCTTGCGCTGGACGAATCTTTCCGGGATATGCCGCTGGTCTTTTCGGGCGGCGTGACCGAGAATACGCTTTTGCGCCGGTCTCTGGGCGCAAAATTCGATATCGTATTTGCCGGGCAGGGGTTTGCCGCCGACAACGCGACGGGGGTCGCATGGCTCGGCAGCGTATGGAGCAGAGTATGAAGCTTCCGACTGTGACTGTTTCCCAACTGAACGGCTATATCAAAAAGATGTTCGACAGCGACCTGACCTTTGCGTCGGTGCTGCTGAGCGGTGAGATCAGCAATTTTTCGCCGCATTACCGCACGGGACATCTGTATTTTTCATTAAAGGACGAGCACGCCGGGATCAAGGCGGTGATGTTTGCCTCCGACGCCGGACGCCTGACCTTTCAGCCCGAAAACGGCATGAAAGTGATCGCCGAGGGCAGGGTCAGCGTTTTTGAACGCGACGGCGTTTACCAGCTCTACGTCCGGCGGCTGCTGCCGGACGGCGAGGGGGCGCTGGCGGTCGCCTTTGAGCAGCTGAAAAAAAAGCTTGCCGCCGAGGGCCTGTTTGACCCGGCGCACAAAAAGCCGCTGCCTGCATTCCCGCGCCGGATCGGGGTGGTCACGTCGCCCGGGGGCGCCGCGCTGCAGGACGTATTGAAGGTGCTCCGGCGCCGGTACCCGCTGGCTGAAGTGATCCTTGCGGGCGTGACCGTGCAGGGGGCGAGCGCCCCCGGCGAGATCACGGCGGCGCTGAAAGAAATGAACGAAAAAAACGCCGCGGACGTGATATTGCTTGTGCGCGGGGGCGGCAGCGCCGAGGACCTGTGGTGTTTCAACGACGAGGGGATCGCCCGTGCGGTCTATAACAGCCGGATCCCGGTGGTCAGCGGCGTGGGCCACGAGGTGGATACCACGATCGCGGACCTGGTCGCCGACCTGCGCGCGCCTACGCCTTCCGCCGCGGCGGAAATGGCGGCGCCGGATCTTGCGCAGATGGCGGAGGTCGCCGACGCGCTGGAAACGCGGCTGCATACGGCGGCAAAAACGGCGCTTGCCATGCGCCGCTCAAGGCTTGAGCTGCTGCGTTCCAGACAGTCCTTTGCCTCCATGGCGGGGGTGTTTGCCGCCGAGCGCCGCCGGGTGGAGACGCTGCAGGCGTCGATGCTGCGCGCGGTGACCGGGCAGCTTTCGGCAGAAAAAACACGCTGTACGGAGAACCGGCAGGCTTTGTCTGCGCTCGGTGAAAACGCGGTGCGGCAGCTGCGGCTGCGGCTGACCGGGGACGTTTCGCGGCTGAAGGGGATGAACCCTCTGGACGTGCTGCTGCGCGGCTATGCCGCCGTGTACAGCGGCGATACGATCGTATCCTCCGCAAAGGAGGTCGCCGTGGGCGATACCGTGGAGATCCGGATGTGCGACGGCGGGCTTGTCTGTGACGTGAAAGAAAAAAGGGAGTGACCGGAATGGAGACCAGAACGTCGGTGCCCGAAGGGGCGAACGAAACCGAACCCATGCAGTATGAGGACGCCGTGAAACGGCTGGAAGAGATCGTGGCGGCGCTTGAAAAAGGCGGGCTGCCGCTGGACGGATCCGTAAAGCTTTTTGAAGAGGGCGCGGCGCTTGCGCGTTTCTGCGACGAAACGCTGAAGGCGGCGGAGCTGAAGATCACCCAGCTGTCGGCACTAAATGCGCCCGACGGCAAATAACGATAGCGGAGGGCCGGCGGTATCCGCCGGAAAGATCATGAACGAACGATACATTGAAAACCTGACGTCTCTGATCGAGGCGCAGCTTGCACGCAGCCTGCCGACGCCCATCGGCGAAAAGCTTTCGGGCGCAGCCGAGCAGATGCAGTATGCCCTGACCGGCGGCGGCAAGCGGATCCGGCCGCTTTTGTGCCTGCTGTTCTGCGAATTATGCGGCGGCAGGCCCGAAACGGCGCTGCCTTTCGCCCTGGCGGTGGAAATGGTGCACACCTATTCGCTGGTGCACGACGACCTGCCCTGTATGGACGACGACGATTACCGCCGCGGCAGGCTTTCATCCCATAAAAAATACGGCGAGGCGAACGCGGTGCTGACCGGCGACGCCCTTTTGACCCACGCCTTTTTCCTGATCGCAAACGCCGCCGGCAACGGCCTTACCCCGCAGCAGTGTACGGAGGCGGCGGGGACCCTCTCCGTCCTTGCCGGTATGAACGGCATGGTGGGCGGCCAGTTTATCGACCTTGAAAACGAGGGAAAAACGCCGGACGCAGACACGCTGTTTGCAATGGACGCCTTAAAAACGGGCGCCCTGATCGAGGCCGCCTGCGAACTCGGCTGTATCGCCGCCGGCGCCGATGCGCAGCAGATGGCGGCGGCGCAGGATTATGCGCTGCATCTGGGCTTAGCGTTCCAGATCGTTGACGACCTTCTGGAATACGAGGACGAAAACGAGCACAGCGACGAGGAAAACGGCAAGGCGACCTATATCACCGCCTTCGGATATGAGGAGGCAAAGCGGCTTGCGGCCGACCATACCGATCAGGCGGTCGGGGCGCTGTCGGTGTTCGGGGAACGCGCCGAAACCGTACGGGCGCTGAGCCTGCGTCTGCTGAACAGAAGAACATGAAAAAAACGATTCCGGCAGCCGGCGAAGAAAAGCTGCTGCCGCAGATCCACGGACCGCAGGATCTGAAAAAACTGAATGAAGACCAGCTTCCGGCGCTTGCCGCCGAGATCCGCGAAAAGCTGATCGGCACCGTCTCCGAGACCGGCGGGCATCTGTCCTCCAATCTGGGCGTTGTGGAGCTGACCATTGCGCTGCACCGGGTGTTCAACTCCCCGAAGGACAAGATCATCTGGGACGTGGGGCACCAGTGCTATACCCATAAGCTGCTCACCGGACGGCAGGAAGAATTTGACACGCTGCGCCAGCCCGGCGGGCTGTCCGGCTTTACGCGCCGGTACGAGAGCGAACACGATATCTTTTCCGGCGGGCATTCCAGCGTCGCGCTTTCCGCCGCCTACGGCGTAGCAAGCGCAAACAAGCTGAAAAACAAAAAGCGCTACACCGTCGCGGTGGTCGGTGACGGCGCGTTTACCGGCGGCATGGTGTACGAGGCGCTCAACAACGCGGGGCGCGCCCCCAAGGGCCTGCGCCTGATCGTGATCTTAAACGACAACGAGATGTCGATCTCCAAAAACGTGGGGGCGCTGGCGCGGTACCTTGCCGTGATCCGTGCAAATCCCCAGTATTTCCGCCTGAAGGCGAAAACGGAATCGGTACTGCGGCATATCCCGCTGGTGGGCAAAAAGCTTGCAAACGGCATCTTCCGCATCAAGACGGAGCTGAAAAACCGGATGTACCACAGCTCAACGCTGTTTGAGGATATGGGCTTCCGGTATATCGGGCCCATCGACGGCCACGACCTGCCGCATCTGATCGACGCGCTCAAAGGCGCCATGGAGGTGGATGTGCCGGTATTGCTGCACGTCCATACGGTCAAGGGCAAGGGCTATTCCTTCGCGGAGCAGGCGCCAGACCGTTTTCACGGCATTTCGGCGTTCGATCTGGAAAGCGGCGAAAAGCGCATGAGCGGGCCGGGCTTTTCCGACGCCTTCGGCGATTTCATGGTCCGCGCCGCCGAAACGGACCGCACGCTCTGCTGCGTGACGGCAGCGATGGGCCTCGGGACAGGCCTCAAGACCTTCAGCGAACGCTACCCGGAGCGGTTCTTTGACGTGGGCATTGCCGAGCAGCACGCCGTGACCTTTGCGGCGGGGCTGGCGCGCGGCGGGCTGAAGCCCGTATTTGCGGTGTATTCCACTTTTTTGCAGCGCGCGTACGACCAGATCGTCCACGACTGCGCCATGCAGGATCTAAAGATCATCTTTGCCATTGACCGGGCGGGCTTTGTCGGCGACGACGGGGAATCCCACCACGGTCTGTTTGACGCGGCGTTTCTGAATTCCGTGCCGGGGATCACGGTGTTTGCCCCGGCGACTTTCAAGGAGCTGGATACCTGCTTTACGCAGGCGCTCTACCATACGAAGGGGAGCGTGGCGGTGCGCTACCCGCGCGGGATGCAGCCGCCGCTGCCGGCGGATTACACGCCGGGCGAAGAGCCGTGGGAGATCTACGGCGACCCGGACGCGGATACCGCCATCGTGACCTACGGGCGCTGCTTTTTTGAAGCTGTCAAGGCGCGGCGCAAGCGCCGTGCGGAGGATAAGCAGACGCTGATCGTAAAGCTGATGCAGATCAAACCGATCCCCAACGACGCGGTAAAAAGGGTGTTGGGGTGCAGGCGCGTGTTTTTCTTTGAAGAGGGGCAGCGGTTCGGCGGCATCGGAGAGACCTTTGCCGACAAGCTGTTCAAATACGACTATACGGGCCATTACCGCAACATCGGCGTGGAGGGCGAGTTTTCCGCGCAGAATACCGTGGAGGGGCTTATGCATCTGTACCGGCTTGACGCCGACGGCATGAAGGAGATCCTTGACGATGAGTGAAAAGCAGCGTCTCGATCAGTATCTGGCGCAAACGGGGCTTTGTGAAAGCCGTGAAAAGGCAAAAGCCGCGATCATGGCCGGGGACGTATACGTAAACGGCCAAAAGGCGCTTAAAGCCGGGGACCCCGTGAAGCCCGGCGACAGCGTGGAGGTCCGCGCCGGTATGGAGTTCGTCAGCCGCGGCGGGTACAAGCTCAAAAAAGCGATGGCCGTGTTCGGGGTGACGCTCGACGGCAGGGTCTGCATGGATATCGGCGCCTCCACCGGCGGCTTTACCGACTGTATGCTGCAAAACGGTGCAAAAAAGGTCTACTGTGTGGACGTGGGCTACGGGCAGCTCGCCTGGAAGCTCAGACAGGACGAACGCGTCGTCAATATGGAGCGTACGAATATCCGTTACGTGACGCCCGATGACGTCGGCGAGCCGCCGGATTTCTGCTCCGTGGACGTGTCGTTTATTTCGCTGACTCTGGTGCTGCCGGTGGCGTATACGCTGCTTTCACCCGTCGGCGAATGCGTCTGCCTCATCAAGCCCCAGTTTGAGGCCGGCCGCGAAAAGGTCGGCAAAAAGGGCGTCGTGCGCGACATCTCTGTTCACACCGAGGTCGTGGAAAAGATCTGCGCCTTCAGCAGGGAGGCAGGCTTTACGGTCCTCGGGCTCGACTTTTCCCCGATCAAGGGCCCGGAGGGGAACATCGAATATCTGCTGTACCTGACCAAGGACCCGGGGCGGGCGGAAGTTCCCGTGGACCCCGCGGGGGTGACAAAGGCGTCGCATATGGAATTGGAAAGTTAGAAAGTTATAAAAGATATAAAAGTTAGAAATTCGGAACGCCGCCTTGGCGCGGCGTTGATCGTAAAAGGCTCATGCCTTGTGCCATCCAATTTGAAGATCCGTAACGCCTGATGGCGAGTGATGTACAGCTGTGCGGCGTGATGTTCGCCTGACGGCGAGTGATGTATCCGGCTCAGCCGGAAGTGATGTATTTCGGCTGCGCTGAAAAGTGTCGGGCCTTTGGCCGGCATTATATAATCGGGTGCGGGTGTCCCGCCCCTATTTGTAACTTTGTAACTTTTTTAACTTTTTTAACTTTTTTAACTTTTCCCGAAAGTCGGTGATAAAATGGTTGCTGCGATCTTACCCAACATGACCCGCAGGCGCGCGAGGACCGTGACGCTGCGGCTCATGGAGGAGCTCCGTCGCCTGCAGATCGACTATTATCTGCCCGATACGCTGCGGGAGGCGTTCCCGGAGCCGGAGAGCGGGCGGTTCCTGCCGGAGTCGGCGCTGATCCCCGCCTGTGATATCGTGCTGCCGGTGGGCGGCGACGGTTCCGTCATCCGCGCCGCAAAAACGGCGGCGCTGGCGGATAAGCCGGTGCTCGGCGTCAACGCCGGCAACCTTGCCTATCTGTGCGCCGCCGACGTGATGAACGACCCCGGTGCGCTGGACGTGCTGAAGACCGGCGAATACGGCGAACAGACCCGCATGATGCTGGAGGTCAGCGTTTACGAGGCGGACCGGCTTTTGCACCGGTACCTGTGCCTGAACGACGTCGCGTTTGCAAGAGGGCGGCAGCTGAGCCTTGTGACGCTGAGCGTGCGGGCGAACGGAAAGCCCATAGCGGATTACGTGGGCGACGGGCTGATCTTTTCCACGCCCACCGGTTCCACCGCCTACAACATGGCGGCGGGCGGTCCCATTGTGGAGCCGACGCTATCGGCGGTGCTGGTCACGGCGATCTGCCCGCATTCGCTGGATTTCCGTCCGTTCCT
>JAFRNP010000009.1 GCA_017430145.1 Clostridia bacterium | reverse complement strand
CTGGAGAGCTGCTGTACGTTACGGTGACCGATTCCGAAAACGTCGTCACGCACAAATGCTTCTGGTATCCGCGCTGGTTTGAATAAGCAGTAAACTGCCGGGATCGGTTTTTGATCCGGAATAAAAGACAGACCGCAGCGGGCGTTATTCGCCTGGCTGCGGTCTGAATCTTTCAAAAGAATGACGGGCGGCTGCCGGTCACATCCGTGCGAGGATCTCCGGGTGCTGCCGCAGGTCGTAGCGGCGGTACCCGTCTTCGGCGTCAAAAAACCACACGCGCGCGTCCGGGCGCGCGGACGCCGCCATGACCGACCACTCGCCGTCTATATAACAGACGGCGCTTTCGTTTTCGCAGGCGACGGTGCTCAGCGCCGTCTCAGAGGCGCGGGCGTTGAAGCTCTGCCAGAACGCGCTCTCATAATGGGGCACGTTGCAATAGGGCAGGAGGCCCAGCGCCGGTACGAACATCATGGCGCCTTCCGGCCCGCAGTCGTCAAACCCCTGCCTGAACCAGCACATGCTGCCGGAGGACTCGCCGAAAAAGACCTTGTCCTGTCGGAATGCCTGCCGGAGATAGATATCGGCGCGCTTGCGCGTCCAGACGTCCGCAAGGAATTTGAGGTTGCCGCCGGGCACATGGATCAGATCTGCCGACAAAATCTTTTCGGCAAGGATCTCCTCTGTCATATAGGCGTGGGTCAGGTACAGCACGTCGATCTCACAGCCGAGCTTTGCGTACAGCCCCAGCGTTCCGCCGCTCGGCAGGTCGTAGCAGGTGGTGGGGATATGCAGATACCGGGGCTTTGTTTTTCCCGAAAGGTCCATCACTTTTTTTGCGAGCGCTACAGCGTCGTCGCCGCCGAAGTCGCCGCCGATCCCGATCACTTTACTCATTTCATTTCTTCCTTTCTCATACGTCGTCCGACAGGATATCCGCAAGGGCGGTATCGGTGCCGAAGGTGTCGGCGTTGTATAAAAACAGTACGTCGGTGAAATTCTTCTGCCGCATCAGCGTGGCGGCGCTGTCGTAGCAGTAGCGCGGGTCGAGGATGACGATCTCGTCGAAGGAGGAATAGAGAAACTGCATCAGGCAGTTTGCGTAGGAATCCTTAAACACCAGCAGCGTGCGCCCGGTGTCCGCCGTGCCGGCGATATCGATACGGGGATGGTTCCCGCCGAAAAAGACCGTGTAATGGTCCTTTCCGTTCAGCGCGTCCGGCTCGTAGATCGAGGCGGTCTTTTTCATGCTGTCGGTGTAAGTGACAGTGTAGCGCACGTCATTTTTCGGAACGTACAGCTCGACCTTGTCCCGCAGGGAGTGTTTGCCGCATTTGGAGGAAAGCGTCCCCTCAAAGCTGTCGGAAACGGTATAGATCTCGTAGTCTGTGCCGGGGATCGCCGCGTCCATCGCTTTCAGAATGGTATCGGAAGCGTATTTTGCGCCGAGGCTTGTCCAGTGGTGGTCCGTCCGGTAATAGATCTGCTCGTCGCGGTGTTCGGTCAAAGTGTCGGTCACGTCGATAAAACCGACGGCGGGCTCTGCATCGGCGATACGGGAGATCAAAGCGTTCTGATCCGGCACGGGGGCGTTGGCAGGCAGGTTCTGGCTGCAAACCGTAACGGCGTTCGGGACGACCGACATGTACATATCCGCCTCCGGGAAAGCGTTTGCAAAGGCGTCGATCGCATCAAGGTTCTTTTGGAGGGCGGATCCGTTCACCGGGGAGGGCTGCAAAAACAGATTCCCGTTTTTCCCGATGTAAACGCCGCCGTTTTCCTTCTGCCCCAAAAGCTGCTTATAGGTCAGGTTCAGGGTGATCCAGAAATCCCTGCCGGCGAAATGGTCGGCAAAATAGGCGTTCAGGTCCTCAAAATACTTGCCGTTCGCGACTGCGGAAAAGGAGAAAGCGGGGAAAGCGGCCAGCATCCGGTTCTCATTTTCCGAAAACGTTTTTTTCTTATGCGCCAGCGTAAAAATGCCGAGGGTCAGGCTCATGCACAGCAGCAGGGAAGTAAACCACAGCACTCCCGCAACCGGTTTTTTGCGTTCGTTTTCCATTGATCGGTCCCTCCCTTAAAACTGTGCGTACAAAAACGTGACGTAGGTGTCGCCGGTCATAGCGGCGATGGCAAAGCAGAACAGAACGGCAAACAGCACGATCTCGGCAGGTTTCAGCCAAATAGGCTCTTTTGCTTCGAGCTTTTTCAGCGCGTTTTCGGCAACGGGCAGCGCAAAGAACGCGCAAAGCGCCAGCAGTACGGCGAAGCTTGTAAAGGCATACAGCGCGTCGGGATCAAGCAGTCCGCCGCCGACGCCCACCATGGAGCCGAGGTAACGGAAAGCAGCGCCGATATCGGGGGAGAAGAAGAAGACCCAGCCGACCGTGACCAGCAAAAAGCTCAGGATCTTTCGCAGAATGACCGGCAGCTTATCAAGCAGTTTCGCAAAAACGAATTTTTCAAGGATCAGCAGGACTCCGTGGTACAGCCCCCAGACCATAAAGGTCCAGTTTGCGCCGTGCCAGACGCCGGTCAGCAGCCAGACCGCCAAAAGGTTCCGGATGTTCTTTGCCTTGCTGCAGCGGCTGCCGCCCAGCGGTATGTACACGTATTCCCGGAACCACATGCCGAGGCTTGCGTGCCAGCGCCGCCAGAAATCGGTGATGCTGACGCTGTCGTAGGGATAGTCGAAGTTCTGCGGCAGCCGGAAACCGAACACGTTTCCCAGCCCCTTTGCCATGTCGGAGTAGCCCGAAAAATCGTAGTACAGCAAAAAGCTGTAGCCGACCGCGCCCAGCCACGCAGCAAGCGCGGTGCGGTTTTCAGTGCTCAGGATCGGGTAAAACAGGGAACCGAGCTGGTTTGCAAGCAGTACCTTTTTGAACAGCCCGATCAAAAACAGGCGAACCCCTTCTTCTGTCATTTCGCCCGTCAACAGGCGGCGGTGCATCTGCGGCGCCATGTCCTTGTACCGGATGATGGGGCCGGAGCCGAGCTTCGGGAAAAAGGTCACAAACAGCGCAAAGGTCAAAACGTTCTTTTCCGCCTTTGCGTCGTCCCGGTAAACGTCTATGAGGTAGGAGAGGACCGAGAAGGTGAAAAAGGAGACGCCGACGGGGGCAGTCAGCGCCGCTTTTTGCAGATGGGCGCCGAACAGGGCGTTTATATTCCCGGCGAAAAAATCAAAATACTTGAAATACCCGAGAAACAGGACGTTGACGATGATCCCCGTCACAAGCGTCAGCGCCGCCCCTTTGGGTTTGTTTTCACTTTTCTGCGCGCCGATCCTGAGCCCCGTAAAGTAGTTGAAGACGATGCTGATAACGATCAGCAGCAGGTCCTGTACGCTGCCCCAGGCGATAAACAGGAGGCTTAACAGCAGCAGACAGATGTTTTTTGCCCTGCCCGGGACGATCCTGTACAACAGGAATGACGCCGGCAGAAACAGGAAGGGAAAGATCAGTTGGTTGAATTCCATACGTTTCCCTCCTTAAAGCGCCGCCAGAAAGGCGGCCTTCGCGGCGTCGGCGTTCTGGTTCACCACAAACAGCATATAATTGCCGGCGGTCTCAATGACACAGTGGTTCGTCAGCAGGTCATACTGCGAGATCCCGTAGCCCTCAAAGCTTTTTTTCTGCGTTTCGACCCGTGCTTCGGCGGCTGCCGTCAGCGCATCGGCGTCGGCGGGATCCTTCATTTTGACGATCAGAAGCTCTTCGGCGTCCATATTCGACACCGGGGAATACAAAAAGCAGCCCTCATATGCCGCCGGGTCGATCCCGTACAGGCGTTTGACCATTTTTGCGTCCGCCTCTTCCATGTTGTCCGTTTCAAGCACCGCGATCACGGCGTCGCGCACGTCTTCGGGAACGGCGTCGCTGATTTTATGGCTGAGTCCGGCTGTAATGATCCAGATGACAAGGCACAGGACCGCGAGCCACCGTCCGCCTTCATAAATGACCGTTTTCATTGTCCGTTCCCCTCCTGTGCCTCTTCGGCAGGCGATACGCCTCCCGTTAAGGCGCCGATGATCAGATTGCGCGCCCAGTATTCATAAAAGGACGGCTGCAGATGGATCCCGTCGCCTGCGTATTCGTCAATGTGTTCGGCGGCGGTCGCGTCGTTATCCACAAAGATGAAGCCGTTTTCTTCACACATCTTTTTTGCCCCGGCGGAAAAATCCGGGATCTTGGTCCAGCGTTTTGCCGCAGCCCCCGTGACCGGGATAATGGAGCTGACGACGATCTTTGCGTGCGGGGCAACGTCCTGAATGCTGCGGATCGCGTCCAGGAAGGCCTCGCCGTATTTCTCGCCGTCCGGCCATTCTTTTACCGCGGTGTCGTTGATCCCGTAACAAAGAAAAACATAAGAGGGGTTCAGCGTTTTCAGCGTGCCGAGCTGCTGTGAGATGCCGTATAGCGTCGCGCCGCTGGAGGCAAGCACACGGCTGTCCTCCAAAAAGCGGTAATAAGAAAAACCCACGGCGCGGGAGTCGCCCATCAGGACGTAATCCTCGAACATGGACCACACGTCCTTTTCGCCGCTCTCGATCTGGGCGATCAGGGAATTTCGCAGTTCTTCCTGCCGCCGCGTCTCCTTCAGCCGGCGGATCTCCTCGTCAACGGCGGCCGTATCGGCGCTGGCGACGGCCGCAAGATACTCGCGCCCCGGCGCCAGATCGTCCGTCTGCAAAGCCGCTTTCGGCGCCCCGAAACCGACGGCGCCGAGAACGGCGGCACAGGTCAGCAGTACGGCGGTTATGATCGCCGCAGGGCGCATTCCCCGGATCTCTTTTGATTCCTCCATCTTTTTCCCCTCATGCCCCGGCGAATGGGGCGTTTTTATTATTATTCCGGCTGTTATGCGCCGCCCCGTATGTCGTCCCGAAGCGCGGCGCTCAGCAGGTTCTTTGCCCAAAGCGGATAAAACGACGACAGAAAATGGATCCCGTCTGTACTGTACATTTCCGGATGGCTTTTTACAAGCGCGTCGTTTTCCGCAAAGACGTACCCGTTTTTTTCACACATCGCCTTTGTTTTTTCGCAGAAATCCGGCATCCGGTTCCACACGGGATTCTGCGCCAGCGCCCGTTCGGTGGTCGGCAATATGGAGCTGACGATGATCTTTGCGTGGGGCGCCGCATCCTCTACGGTCTTGAGGATATCCTCAAATTCGGCGGCGTATTCCTCGCCTGTGGTCCAGTAGCCGATCCCGGTGTCGTTGATGCCGTAGCAGATATAAACATACGACGGGTTCAGGGTGCGTATCGCCGGAAGCCATTCCGAAATGTTGCGGATCGTGGTGCTTTCATCGGCGAGCACCCGGCTGCGGTCCAGAAAATGGAAATAGGAAAAACCCACGGCGCGGGAGTCGCCGAGGATCACAGCGTCCCCGAACTTTGCCCATATCTCCGCGTCTTCGGTTTCAAGGTACCTGAGCTGTTCGTTGAGCGCGGCGTTGCGCTCTTCCTCCGCCTGCTGCTGCACTTTCTCCTCCCGGCGCCGGTAGATGAGCTCGTCCACTTCTCCCGCGTCCAGAGCCGCGACGTTTGCAAGATAATTGGCGCCTGTCTGCAGCGCCTGATCGTCGCCGGCAGGCTTGCGCTGCCCGGCCGTCAGGGCGACGGTCAGCGTGAGCGCGGTGATCAGCCCTGCTGCGATGAGGGCGTCCGGTATTCTCTTCGGTCGTTTCAGCTCCAGCTTCATGTTTTGCTCCCGTTATTTCCCGGGCTGCCGCACGAAAAACGTCGGCGGCAGTCGAATCAAACCTTATTTTAACATATATTTATTTATAAGAAAATAGGGAGTTTGCGCCGATACAGTAGAAAAAAGACGGCCCATCGCCCCGTCTTTTTGTGCATTTTTCAGCTTGTGCGCTCCCGGCGGACGCTTTGTACGCGGAGAACTCTTGACAATCAAAAAAAGGGTGTGTAAAATAATAATATTAACACACGGAGCATGATAATATGGATACAACCGTCAGTAAACCGACATACCTGTTTTATAAAAACGGCGGGGACGTCCGGGAGATGCTGAAAAAACTCCCCGGCGCCGAGCCGGTGCCGGTCAGCGGCGAAGTAACGATGGCGTTTCTGAAGGGCAAAGAGCAGGCGAGGCTGGTGTTCGCCCTGCCGAACCGGCAGCTTGCGAAGGCAACGGCGCTTTGCCGCGGCATGCCCGAAGCGGAGGTGTTTGTGCTGCCTGCGGACGTTTTGCCCGCCGACGCTTCGCCGATAAAGATCGACCCCGGGAAGCCGCGGCTCGATTATATGGAGACCGAGGTCTCCGAGTTCTGCAACCTGAACTGTCGCGGCTGCTGCGATTTTTCAAACCTTGCCACGGAAAAAAAGCTGTATCCCTTTGAAGAATTCCGCGCCGATCTTGCGGCGCTTAAAGGACTGTTCTGGGGCGTGGAGAAGATCCGTCTGATGGGCGGCGAGCCGCTTCTGAACCCGGCGCTTGCGGCGTATGCGGAAGAGACGCGCGCCGTTTTTCCGGACTGCGACCTGCGCGTGGTCTCCAACGGGCTGCTGCTGCCGAAAGCGTCCGAAGAGACGCTGCAGCGGCTCCGGGCGGCAGGCGTCAGGTTTGATATTTCCAACTATCCGCCTACGCGCAAAAAGAAAAAGGAGATCGTCTCCGTACTGGAAAACGCGGGGATCGGCTATGACCTCGGGTTTCCGATGGATTTCTTTTTCAAGAACATTCTGGCGCATCCGAACGCGGACCCGGAACCGGCGTTTCAAAACTGCATCTTCACCCACTGCCATATGATGGGGCACGGCAGGCTTGCGCCCTGTTCCTACGCCTACTGTATCGGGCGGTTCAACGAGCGGTTCGGAACCGATTACCCCGAAAACGATTATATCGACCTGCACGACCCCGGCATGGACGGCTGGGAGATCGCCCGGGCCTTCTCCCGCCCGCACGCGTTCTGCAGATGCTGCGGGAAGGCGATCATCCCGATCCGCTGGAAGGGACACGTCTCCGCCCGGGCGGCACGCCCGGAGGACTGGCAGATCCGGGACGGTTTTCTGACCACCGGCGTCGGTCCCTTTATCCAGCGCGCGCTCAAACCCGCCGCCGCGAAACTGCGGGGCGTGATCCAGCGCAGAAACGGCGGCTGACGGCGCCAAAGCTTAGTTCCGGAGACTTTATTCATGAAAAAAACGGTTACGGGAAAAAGAATATCCCCGCAGATGAAAAAAACGCTCATCTGGGCTGCGGCGGCAGGCGCTTTGACGCTCGCCGTCTCCCTTGTCGTGCTCGCGCTGAAAAAGATCCATCCCTTCGGGGAGAACAGCCTGGTATTTTCGGATATGGCGTCGGAGTATCTGCCGTTTCTGACGGAGTTCTACGACAAAGTCAAAACGGGCGGCTCCCTGTTCTGGTCGTGGAAGACCGGGATCGGCGGCAATTTCTGGGGCAACTACGCGTATTACCTTACCTCTCCGTTCAATCTGATCATTTTTTTGTTCCGGCGCGAACAGCTGCAGGCGGTCATGGTCGGGCTGCTGTTTTTCAAGCAGGTCATGTCTGCAGGGCTCATGTCCCTGTTCCTGAGCCTGCGGCGCGGCGGGAAAACGGGTCTGTTTGCCTGTCTGTTCGGCGTCGCATATGCGTTCTGCGGCTGGTTTATGGCGTATTATCAGGACGTCATCTGGATCGATATGTTTTTTGTCGTGCCGCTGCTTGCGCTGTCGATCGAGCGGCTTGTCGATACGTTTCGTCCGTGGCTGTTCCTGCCCGTGCTGCTGTTTATACTCCTCTCGGACTTCTATATCGCCTGGTTTGCCTGTCTGTTCGCGGTGATCTATTTCCTGTACTATACGCTGCTGTATTATCCGCCGGTAAAAAAGGACGGGAACCGGAAAAAGAAAAACGCATTGCCGCCCAAACCGTTTTTCAAAAGTCATTTTATGCGGGCGGCGGGTGTTTTTACGGTTTCTTCGGCGGCTGCGGCGCTGCTGCTGGGCTGGCTGTTCGTGCCGGTGGCGATCATCTTGCTGAATAATAAGGCGAACGACCTTGCGATCCCTTGCGCCGCCTGGTTTACGAACCTGCCGGAGCAGGCCTCCGATCTGTTTTCCGGAAGCTCCGGCACCGCCTGTTATTACGCGCAGTTCCCGAATATCTATATGGGCGTGCTGGCGCTTGCGGCGCTCCCCGTGTTCTTTCTCTCAAAGAAGATCACGCCGCGGGAAAAGTGGTTTTTCGCGGCCGTGATCGCTCTGTATTTCTGCAGTTTCAACGTGCCGTTCCTTGATTATCTGTGGCACGGCGGCCGGTACCCCACGGGGATGCCGTTCAGGCAATCCTCGCAGTATACGCTGTTTCTGCTTGCCGGCGCACATTCGGCGCTGACGCGTTCGGGGCGCCTTGAAAAAAAAGAGATCGCCGGTATCGCCGTGAGCGGCGGCGTACTGATGATCCTCGGCGGCGTCTATCTCGGCGGTTCCATAACCAGACGCTGGAACCTGACCGCCGCCGGGGCGCTTGTGACCGCGCTCCTGTTCGTCGCTTTTACGGTCCTGATCGCGCTGTATCTGAAAAAAACAAAAAAAGGCGCCGCCGTTCTGTCCGTTCTGCTGACGGTCCTTGTCTGCGTGGACGCGGGCTATACCTTTTTCTGCCATATAGAGCCCTCTTCTTACGCCTCCTATGACGTTCCCGTGCAGCAGTATACCGCCGTCCGAACGCTTTCTTCCCGGATCGATGATCCATCTCTCTTTTACCGCAGCACAACGCTGTATGAGCCGGAGGCCAACTACGGCGCTTTGTTGGATTTCAACGGCGTGGAGACCTCCACCTCCATGGCAGACCCGCCGCAGTTTGAGCTGCTCACACGGTTGGGAGACGATTCCACGTCCTCCAACCTCAGCCTGTATTCCGCGCAGACGCCGCTGTTCAACAGCCTGATGGGCGTCAAATATCTGTATGAGGATATCGAACTGACGGAAAAGAACGGCCTGCCTTCGCTTTCGGACCAGAAAACAGCAGGCTATACGCTGCTGGGGGAGGCAAACGGTTTTCGCTGCTACCGCAATGAAAACGCGCTGCCGCTGGGGTATCTTGTGCCGGAGGCGGTCCGGGACTGGGCGCCGGAAGACGGCAGCGTGCCGGAGAACCAGAACGGCTTTTTTGCGCTTGCGGCGGGCAGCGACGGGCTGCTGACAGACTGCCCGGGCGGGCTGCAGGAGACCGACGCCCGGTCCATTGAGGTCACAAAGACGGATGAAAAGAACTGCAGCTACTCCACGGAAAAATCCGTGTTCCCGGAATACGCCGCGCTGAAATGGACGTTTACGGTCGAACGTGACGGCCCCGTTTACCTGTACGCGGAGCACCACCACGACGGCTACGGCACCTGGAAAATGGCGGCGCAGAGGGAGACCGGGGAAGATCTGCCGCTTGCGACCTTTATTACCACAACGATCCAGACGCTCTGTGTCGCGTCGGCGGGCGAGACGATCTCCGTGTGGCTGATCCCCACGGAGCTGAAAAGCGGCACGGCGGGCGTGCGCCTTCTGCAGGCGGACGAAGCGGCGTTCGCAAAGGCGTGTGAAACTATCAGAAACAACGGCGTCTGGGCGCTTGATGCGGCAACCGATACCTGCCTGCACGGGACCGTGGACGTCAAAGACGACGGACAGCTGCTGATGACCACCGTGCCCGCCGCGGACGGCTGGACGGTCCGCGTGGACGGCGCCGAGGTGCCGGAAGACACGCTGGTACGCATCGGCGGCGCCCTGATCGGCGTGCCGCTTGAAAAAGGCGAACACGAGGTGGAGATGGTCTTTTCATTACCGGGATTTCCTGTGGGGATCATTGTGTCTTCCGTTACGGCGATCGCCTTTGCGGCTGTGCTCCTTCTTTTGCGCCGCAAGCGGAGATCGGCGGCCGTAAAGGCAGAAGAGGCTTAAACAAACAGGCGGCAGCGGTCCGTATGCAGCCTGATCCGGAATAACCAAAAAGCACCTGCCCGGCTGTACTGTTCAGCCGGGCAGGTGTCGGTTCTTTCATAAAAGAACCTCGGAAAAGAGATCAAAACAGGACGCGCCGGTCAGTACCGACGCGTCCTGAAATAGTATTGTTTTGAATACTGCCGATCGGTTCAGCGGTTATACATCTTTTCCATAAACGCGCAGGCGCAGAGGATCAGCGCAAGAACGAGCGCAAACAGACCTGCGTGGTACGCAAGGGCAAGGCTGAGATCCTGCATCTTCGCGACGTTTCCAAGCAGGTTCGAAAGAACGCCGAGATCGGAACCGAGCAGGGAAGAGATGCTGATCTGTCCGGAAAGGAATGGCTTTGCAAAAGCATTGAAGCTCATGTTCATCCCGATCAAGCTGACGATGGCCGCAAGATTAAACGCGCCGGCAAGCAGAAGCTTTTTGGTGAACAGGCTGAATATGAAGACCAGAAGGGCGAAAACCAGCGCCAGGATAAAGAAGACCGCAAAGACGTAGAGATAGTTTTTGCTTGTGAGCATTTCTCCGATTTTGGAATCCCCGTCCTTGAACGCGTCGATCAGGACCTTGATCAGCGTGTTTTTTTCCGTTCCGGAAAAGGTTTTGATCATGTCGTACATGGAGGAGTATTCCTTCAGTCCGACCATGTTGACCAGTGAAGAGGAAAGTGTGGATGAGATCTTGATGTGGAACAGCGGAAGGAAAAACAGGACAGGGAACACCGCCAGACTGAAGATCGGCGTTAATATTCTGTAGATTGTACGCATGGAAATACCTCCGTATCGGTTAGCTTTTCGGTTTGTATGAGGAATTGAGCTGTACTGTGCGGTTGAACACCGGCTTGCCGGGCGCGGAATCCGGGTCGACGCAGAAATAACCGTCCCTGATAAACTGGAACGCGCTGCCGGGCGCCGCCTGGGCCGCTTCCGGTTCCACCAGACAGTCTTTCAGAACCACGAGGGACGCAGGGTTGATCGCCGCCTCAAATTCCTCGTCGGAGACCCCTGCGGGATCGTCGACGGTGAACAGACTGTCGTAGAGCCGCACTTCTGCTTTCACGCTGTCGGGCCCTGCCCAGTGGATCGTGCCCTTTACCTTTCTGCCGTCCGGGGATTCGCCGCCCTTTGAGGCGGGGTCGTAGGTGCAGTGGATGCACGTCACGTTTCCGTCGGCGTCCTCTTCAAAGGACGTACAGCGCAGGAAATACGCGCCCTTGAGCCGGACCTCGTTGCCCGGGAACATCCGGAAATACTTTTTGGGCGGCTCCTTCATAAAGTCGGCGCGCTCGATATAGATCTCTTTCGCAAAACGGACCGTCGCCGTGCCCATTTCGGGGTGCGCCGGATGCCGCTCCACCGTGAGCGCCTCCGTTTTGTCCGCGGGATAATTATCGATCACGACCTTTACGGGGTCCAGCACCGCCATGGTGCGCGGCGCGTTTTCGTTGAGCTCGTCCCGTACGCACGCCTCCAGCAGCCCGTAATCGACCGTGGAATACGCCTTGGAGACGCCTACTTTTTCAATGAACGTGCGCAGTGCCTTTGCCGGGTAGCCCCGGCGGCGCATGCCGCACAGCGTCGCCATGCGCGGGTCGTCCCAGCCGGAGACCAGCCCGTCCTTTACCAGACGGATGTTTTTCCGTTTGCTGGTGATGCATTGCGTGATATTGAGCCTTGCGAATTCGATCTGGCGCGGCGGCTCGGCAAAGCCGATCTCTTTTATAAACCAATCGTACAGCGGACGGTGGTTCTCAAATTCCAGCGAGCACAGGGAGTAGGTCACGCCTTCCTTTGCGTCCGAGAGCGGGTGCGCGAAATCGTACATGGGATAGACGCACCACTTGTCGCCGGTCTGATGGTGGCTCAGGTGCATGATGCGGTAGATGACCGGGTCGCGCATATTGATATTGGGCGACGCCATGTCGATCTTTGCCCGCAGCACCTTTTCGCCGTCTGCAAATTCGCCCGCCGTCATCCGTTTGAACAGGTCGAGATTTTCCTCAATGCTCCTGTCCCGGTACGGGCTGTTTTTGCCGGGTTCGGTCAGCGTGCCGCGGTAGGCGCGGATCTCGTCGGCGGACAGGTCGTCCACAAACGCCTTACCTTTTCTGATCAGCGTCAGCGCGCAGTCATACAGAAAGTCGAAATATGCGGAGGCGTAAAATACGTTTTCCCAGTGGAAACCGAGCCAGGCGATATCTTCCTTGATCGCCTCCACGTACTCCACGTCCTCCTTGCTGGGGTTCGTGTCGTCCAGCCGCAGGTTGCAGATCCCGCCGTATTTTTCCGCCGTGGAAAAATCGATGCAGATGGCCTTTGCGTGCCCGATGTGCAGATAGCCGTTGGGCTCCGGCGGAAAGCGCGTCTGGATGCGCGTATTCTTGCCGGCGGCCAGGTCCTCATCGATAAAATCCGTGATAAAATTGGAATTCAGTCCGGTTTTTTCTTCCATTTCCATACGTTTTTCCTCACACAGAGAGCTTTTCTATGGCCGCTTTGACTCTTGAGAGCGTTTTATCTCTGCCTAAGATCACCGCAAGGTCGGTGCCGCCGCCGGGGGTGCTGCGGGTGCCTGCAAGCGCAATGCCCAGCGGATAGAGCAGCCAGCCGTTTTTCTTTTCCATTGCCGCGGCTTTTTCGGCGCAGGCGGCAAAAATCGCGTCCGGCGCCCAGTTTTCGGCGCCCTCCAGTACCGGCAGCAGCGCTTTCAGCGCCTGCAGTGCGGTGGCGGGGTCCGTTTTCATCTTTTTGTTGCAGTAGAGCTCGTTGTCGTACGCCGGCATCTCGCCGATAAAGGCGATCATGTCCGGGATCTCGCCCAGCACTTCGGTGCGGGGCTGCAGGTTTTTGCACAGCAGCGGCAGGTCGCGGATCTCGCCGAGCAGCTCCGGACCGATCACGGCCTTCGCTTTTTTAAGGAACGCCTCGGGGGAGAGGGCCTTGATGTATTCAAAGTTGATGTGCCTGAGCTTGAGCGGGTCAAAAATGGCGGGGGATTTGCTGATACGGGCGGGATCCCACTGGTCGATCATTTCGTCCAGCGAGAAGATCTCCTGCTCGCCGACAGGGCTCCAACCCAGCAGCAGCAGGTAGTTGAGCACCGCCTCGCTGAGATATCCCTTTGCCACGAGATCCTGGTAGCTGGCGTCCCCGTTTCGTTTGCTGAGCTTGTGCTGCGCGTCCTTCATGACGGGCGGGCAGTGGATATAGACGGGGGGCGTCCAGCCGAACGCTTCGTACAGGAGGTTATACTTCGGCGTGCTGGAGAGGTATTCGTTGCCCCTGAGCACGTGGGTAATGCCCATCAGGTGGTCGTCGATGACGTTGGCGAAGTTATAGGTGGGCATGCCGTCCGATTTTAACAGCACCTGGTCCTCCAGCTCCCGGTTGTCCACCTCAATGTGCCCGTAGATCATATCGTCAAAGCTCGTTTTGCCTTCCAGCGGCATTTTCTGACGGATCACGTAGGGCACGCCGTTTTTCAGGTTATCCTCGATCTCCTGCGGGGAGAGGTCCCGGCAGTGGCGGTCATAACTGCCCACCGTTGCGCCTGCGGCCACCTGCGCCTGCCGCATGGCCTCCAGCCGTTCCTCGGTGCAGAAGCAGTAATAGGCCTTGCCCTCCTTTACCAGCTTTTCCGCCCAGTCCTTAAAGATGCCCATTCGCTCGCTCTGTACATAAGGGCCGAAGTCGCCGGGCTTATCGGGACCCTCGTCCCACGTAAGGCCGGTTTCCGTAAGGGTCGCGTAGATCACGTCCACGGCGCCCTCCACCTTGCGGCCCTGGTCGGTATCCTCGATGCGCAGGATAAAGGTGCCATTCCCGTGCCTGGCGGTCAGGAAGGTGTAAAGCGCGGTGCGCAGGTTCCCCACGTGCATGTAGCCGGTGGGGGAGGGGGCAAAGCGGGTCACGGGGCCGCCCGTGCGGGGAGCGGCGTGCGTTTTGTTGTCGTTCATCTGTATTTTCTTCCTTTGTAAGGTATTCTCCGTTTCAGTATAATACAATATTAAAAAAAAGTAAAGATATTAAAACGAAAAAACAGCGTGTGAAAGGAAAGAATCTTGCATTTTACGTCCCTGTATGGTATACTGAAGAAAATCTTTTCCGGGACGGACCATGAAAGAGCTGCTGAAATTTTTTAAGGGGTACCGGCTGCAGAGCGTACTGGCTCCGCTGTTCAAAATGGCGGAGGCGACGCTGGAGCTGCTGGTGCCGCTGATCGTAAAGGATATGATCGACGCGGGGATCGCAAACGGGGACCCCCGCCTGCTTGCCGCGCGCGCGGGCCTTCTGGTCCTGATGGCGCTGGTAGGCCTGGGCTTTTCTTTGACGGCGCAGTTTTTCTCCGCAAAGACGGCGGTGGGCGTTTCCACGGCGCTGCGCGGGGAACTGTTCCGGCGCGTGACGGCGCTGAGTTACCCGGATATCGACCGGCTCGGTACGTCCAATCTGATCACACGGCTTACAAGCGACGTCAACCAGATCCAGAACGGCGTCAACCTGACGCTTCGCCTGCTGCTGCGCTCGCCCTTTGTGGTGCTGGGCGCCGTCGTGATGGCGTTTCAGGTGGACGCCTATACGGCAAGGGTCTTTGCCGGCGCGGTGCCGGTGCTCTCGGTCGTGATCGCCGCCGTCATGTTCGGCACGATGCCGCTGTATAAGCAGGTGCAGAAACGGCTGGACGCGGTGACGAAGGCGGTGCGCGAGAACCTGAACGGCGTGCGCGTGCTGCGGGCGTTTGCGAAAGAGGACGAAGAGATCAGAGGCTTCGGTGAAAAAAACGGCGCGTTCACCGCGGCCGCCTTCCGGGCGGGCAGGGTATCGGCGCTTATGAACCCTCTGACCTACGTGCTGATAAACCTTGCGGTGGTGCTGCTGATCCGGCTCGGGGCGCTCAGAGTGAACGAAGGGCTTCTGACGCAGGGCGCGGTGGTGGCGCAGTATAACTATATGTCGCAGATCCTGGTGGAGCTCGTAAAGCTCGCGTCCCTGATCGTCACCGTCTCCAGGGCATTGGCAAGCGCCGGCAGGGTGCAGGAGGTCCTCCGGGTCACGCCGTCGATCGCCTGTCCCGAAACGGGCGCCGAGCCCGATTTCTCCGCGCCTGCGGTGGAGTTTCGGAACGTGTCGCTCCGCTACGGCGAAAATTCCGAGGATTCACTGAGTGAGATCAGCTTTTCGGCGCAGCCCGGCGAAAAGATCGGGCTGATCGGGGCCACCGGCTCCGGCAAAACCTCTGTTATAAACCTGATCCCGCGGTTCTATGACGCAACGGCGGGCGAAGTGTACGTGTTCGGGCACGACGTGCGCTCGTACAGCGCCGAAACCCTGTCGTCCCTTGTGGCGGTGGTCCCGCAGAAAGCGGTCCTGTTTGCGGGAACGATCCGCGAGAACCTGCTGTGGGGGGACCCTTCGGCGGACGACGCTGCCCTTGCGGACGCAGTTCGGCGTTCGCAGAGTGAAAACATCATTGAAAATAAGGAGGGCGGGCTGGACGCCGCGGTGGAGCAAAACGGCAGAAACCTGTCCGGCGGGCAGCGCCAGCGGCTGACGATCGCCCGTGCGCTCGTCAGGCAGGCGCCGATCCTGATCCTTGACGACGCCGCGGCGGCGCTGGACGCAGCAACCGAAAAGGCGCTGCGAACGGCTCTTTCAACACTGGATCCCCGGCCTTGCGTGTTCGTGGTATCGCAGCGCAGTACGGCGGTGGCGGACTGCGATAAGATCCTTGTGACGGCGGACGGACGGCTGACCGGATGCGGGACGCACGCCGAACTGCTGGAACAGAACGAGACATACCGGTATATCTATGACTGTGAAATGAGGGGGAACGCGCATGCATGAAAAAAAGGCCCCGAAGGGCACGGTCCGAAAGCTCTGGAAATTCTTAAAGGCGCACCGTTTCGCGCTGATCGTATCGGCGGCCTTTACGGCGGCAAACGTGGCGCTTACGCTTTATATCCCGCTTGTGTTCGGTCAAACCATCGACCTGATCGCGGGGAAGGGAAGCGTGGACCTTGAAAACGTGGCGGGCAAACTGTGGCTGAGCGTAGCGCTGATCGCGGGAGCTGCGCTGTGCGCGTGGATCTTCAGCGTCCTCAATAACCGGGTCACGAATTACGTTGTGCGCGATCTGCGCGACGCCGCGTTCCGGCGGCTGAACGTTCTGCCGCTGCGCTTTCTGGATACCCATCCCACCGGGGAGACGCTGGGAAAGATCGTGAGCGACGTGGAGCAGTTCTCCGACGGCCTGCTGCTGGGGTTCAGCCAGTTTTTGTCCGGGGTACTGACCATCGGCGGCACGCTGGTTCTGCTGCTGCGTATAAGCCCCATGATCGCGCTGGCGGTGGCGCTGCTCACGCCTTTATCTCTGTTTGCGGCGCGCTTTATCACCAGGCGGACCTATAAATACTTCAGCCGTCAACTCGCTGTTCGCAGCGACCTGACCGGCATGATTGAGGAGACGACCGGCAACCTGAAAACCGTGAAGGCCTTCGCCCGGGAAAAATGTCAGCGGGCGCAGTTCGATGAAATGAACGGCAAGCTGGCCCGCGCCTCCCTCAAGGCGGTGTTCCTGTCCTCCACTACGAACCCGGTCACCCGGTTCGTCAACGCCCTGGTTTACGCGGCGGTGGCGCTGATCGGTACGTTCTCCGTTCTGGGGCTCCTGCCGGGTGGGATGACCGTGGGGCTGCTGGCGACGGCGCTGAGCTTTGCCAACCAGTACACGAAGCCCATTAACGAGATCTCCTCCGTTTTTGCGGAGCTGCAGGGGGCGCTCGCCTGCGCCGCCCGGGTGATAGCCCTTATTGAGGAGCCCGCCGAAACACCGGACGCGCCGGACGCCGTGGAGCTGACGGCTCCCGCCGGCGACGTGGAGATCCGGCATGTGGATTTCTCTTACGACCCCGAACGGCCTCTGATCGGGGACTTCAACCTCCATGTGAAGAAGGGGGAAAAGGTGGCGATCGTCGGCCCCACCGGCTGCGGCAAGACCACGGTGATCAACCTTCTGATGCGTTTCTACGACGCCGACCGGGGCGAGATAAAGCTGGACGGCGTCGATATCCGCGATATGACCCGTCGTTCCCTGCGGCTTTCCTACGGCATGGTGCTGCAGGAGACGTGGCTGAAAAACGCGACGGTGCGCGAAAATCTGTTGCAGGGCAGACCGGACGCGAGCGACGAAGAGATGATCGCGGCGGCCAAACGGACCCACGCCCACTCCTTTATCAAGCGTCTGCCGCAGAAATACGACACCGTGCTCGGGGAGGACGGCGGCAGCCTGTCGCAGGGGCAGAAACAGCTGCTGTGCATCACCCGCGCCATGATCGCCGAGCCGCAGCTTCTTATTCTGGACGAGGCGACCTCTTCCATCGACCTTGCCACCGAGATCCGCGTGCAGCGGGCGTTTGACGCGCTGACCGAGGGCAAGACCTGCTTTATCGTCGCCCACCGGCTCTCCACGGTCATGAACGCCGACGTGATCGTGGTCATGGACGCCGGGCATATCGTGGAGCAGGGCACGCATGAGGAGTTGCTGGCGAAGAACGGATTCTATGCGTCGCTGTGGAAGGCGAGAACGGCATAAATAAAAAGTTATAAAAGTAAGAAAGATACAAAGTTACAAATGAGGGCGGGACACCCGCACCCGATTATAGAAGCGGCTTTTAGAGCCTTCCCCTCTGGGGAAGGTGTTGCTGCCGACGGTGACGGATGAGGGAAAGCTCTACAGTTTTGCTGACTTTGCGCCTATGCATCAAAAGAACATATTATTATTGAAAAGTCGAAAAGCAATAATAAGCTATTTAAAAAAATAGCGGGCTCTGAACCGCACCCGATTATAAAAGAGGGTTGGCAATATGTACCGACCCTCTATCATTAACGCCGCGTTGCGCGGCGTTCCTCATTTTAAACTTTTTAACTTTTATACTTTCAAACTTTGTTTTTTTACTTGAAGTAAAAAAACACCCTGCACCGGATCATCCCGTTATACAGCTTCCGGCTTTTGTCCGCCTTTCTGCCGAAGGCGTATTCAAAATCCTCGTCGGCGGTGATGATCGTGTAGCTTCTGCCCTTGCCGGGGAGGAAACGTTTTCCGAGTTCTTTATACAGGCGCTGCGCATCCTCCGGGGTCATCAGCCGCTCGCCGTAGGGCGGGTTCGTGATGACGGTGGCGGTGGGGGTGACCGGCGCAAAGGTTTTGACGTCCCGCTTTTCAAAGGTGATATAGCGGTCCACGCCCGCGCGCTTCGCGTTTTCTTTCGCGGTCTCAAGCGCCTCGGGGTCGATATCGTAGCCGTAGGCGTGAAAGTCGATGTCGTGCCGCTGCAGCTCCCTTGCCGCCGTGCGCTCCTGCTGCCAGACCTCCGGCGGCGCCTGCCGCCAGGCTTCCGCCGTAAAGCGCCTGCCGATACCGGGGGCGATGTTCAGCGCCATCAGCGCCCCTTCGATCAGGATCGTCCCGGAACCGCACATGGGGTCGTACAGCTGATGGTAATGCCGAAGCCTTGACAAACTGCAAAGCGCCGCCGCCAGCGTCTCCTTGAGAGGCGCTGCGTTTGCGTTGGGGCGGTAACCGCGCTTGTGCAGCCCCCTGCCAGAGGTGTCGATAAACAGATGGACCTGATTTTTCATAATGGAAAACTGCAGCTGGTACAGCGCGCCGGTCTCCTCGAACCAGTCGACGCTCCAGGTCTGTTTCAGCCGTTCCACCACCGCTTTTTTGATGATCGCCTGACAGTCGCTGACGCTGAACAGATCGGAATTCAGCGAGTAGCCCTTCACCGGGAAGCGGTCCGCTTTGCCGATCCAGTCCTCCCACGGCAGCGCCTTCACGCCCTGAAACAGGTCCTCAAAAGTATGCGCCTCAAAGCTGCCCGCAACGATCAGGATGCGCTCGGCAAAGCGGGAGCGGATATTGGCTCTCGCAAGCGTGTATTCGTCCCCGGAAAAGAAGACGCGGCCGTTCTCGGCGCGCACGTCCAAGGCGTCCATCTGCCGCAGCTCGTCGGCGATCAGCCCCTCCAGTCCCAGCAGGCAGGGGATGCAGAAATCCATATGCATAACGGTCGTCCTTTCATTTGATGATATCGCACAGCAGCAGGATCGCCGCGCCGCCGGCGGCAATACCGACCCACTGCTTTTTGGAAAGCTTTTCTTTCCAGACCAGGATCCCGATCAGGGTGGTCAGCAGCATGACCGTACCGTTGAACACCGGGAAAAAGATGATCGCGGGCATCACGCCGGTCAGGTACATGTTGATCTGGTTGCAGGCGGCCACGCCGAAGCCGGAAATAACGGCATACACGATCAGCTTTCTGCGTTTCTCGGGAGAAGCGACCGTGCAGGCCAGTCCTTTTTTCCGGTACCCGAGCGCCATACAGATCGAAAAGACCACGTAGACCGTGAAGGCGATCACCAGAAACACGCCCAGTTCCTCTTTGTGGGGCGAGTTTTGGTGGATCTTCTGCATCACGCCGATGGCGCCGTTGGAGAAAAATGCCACCATGCACAGCAAAAACCATTTCAGGGAGGTGCCGGCCTCGTTGTTTTTCTTATCCACCGCCAGCGAGAAAGAGACCACCATAAACGCGATCCCCACGTACTGCCACACGGAGACCGTTTCGTTGAACAGCACGGCGCCGGAGAGCGCCGGGATCACCATGGAGCAGCTGCTGATGATGTTCGTATAGGAGAGCGGCCCGGTCTCAAGCGCCATCATGCCGAATACGGCGCAAAGGGCGGTCGCGACGCCGAACACGATCCCAAGCACAAGCGTGTACAGAGACGGCGCACAGAAGTCGCCCATGATAAGGCTGATAAGCAGAAGTACGACGGCGGAGACCGCGCCCGAACACGCGTTGAACACATACAGGTCGCGGGGATTTCTGATCTCGCGCTTGCAGTAGTCGTTGCGTAAAAACGCGCACGACAGCAGGTTCATGGCGATGGAGAAAAACAACAGAAAAACGTTCATTGTGCAGGCGCCCTTTTCTTGAATTCATGCCAGTATAGCACATTTTTCAGCGAGATGCAAGAATGAAATCGCAGAAAATCCCTGCGGGATCCGCAGGCTAAACAGGCGCAGAAATATTCGCAGAATCGCAGAAAATCTATTGACGAACCGGTTTTTTTGATGTATAATATCAAAGATTTCCGTCCGTGGCGCAGGTGGATAACGCAGCAGATTCCGATTCTGAAGATCGGGGGTTCGAATCCCTCCGGGCGGGCTGAAAAAGCACTTCATGGGAAGTGCTTTTTTTATCAGTTGTTGACATTGCTTTGCCGGGCAATGTCACAACTTAAGAAAAGAGGATGCAGATGGTATATTCCAAAACGGTCGTCTTGAAAAACGGAAAAGAAGCCCTGATCAGGAACGGGGATGCGCCGGACGGCGCCGCTGTTTATGAGAATTTCAATCAGACCCACGCCGAGACGGATTTTCTGACCTCCTATCCGGATGAAAACAGTTTCGATCCGGAGCAGGAGGCGCAGTTTTTGGCAGATAAAACGAAAAGCCCCAACGAAATACAGCTGGTTGCCGTGGTCGACGGCATTATTGCGGGCTCTGCCGGGATCGAGGCCGTCGGGAAAAAATACAAGGTAAAGCACCGGGCGGAATTCGGCATCACCGTCTCCATGGCGTACTGGGGGATCGGATTGGGAAAAGCGCTGACAGCGGCCTGTATCCAATGCGCGAGAGACGCCGGTTACGCGCAGCTGGAACTGAACGTCGTCGCCGAAAACGAAAGAGCCGTCGCTTTGTACCGGCGCTTCGGCTTTGAAGAATTCGGCCGGAACCCCAAAGGGTTCAACTCGCGCTTTTCCGGGTATCAGGAGCTGCTCTATATGCGGCTGGAGCTGCAGCCGTACCCCGGTCCTTCAGAGGTGTGAAGTTTTATTCTGTCTGAAAGGTGCGTATTGTCTGGTTTTTTCGCAATAATAAAAGTGCGTATTATCCGGAAGATCCACGGTTTTTATCTTGCGTTTTATCCGGAAAACGAAATGAGAATACAGAAGGAGAATAAAGGAGACCGGATATGAACATAAATCATGGAAGGTTTGCTTGCCGCCCTGTAAGAGGCGCTTGCATTAATTAAAAAGAGGTAATCAGCCGGCTGGCTTGATTATAAACGGCAAAGATAAAAACGCAACGCGCGTTTGCAAAAATGCGCCAGAGCCGGTTGGTAGCCCGGCCGTCCCGCCGATAAAGCGGGGTAAGTAACCTGCCCCTCCGGGTTGTCCGTTCTTTGTCCTGTGCGAATCTGAAGGAGGGATCGTTATGGACAACACGAGCTTCAGCCTGACGGTGTTTTTTGAGGACCCGTTCTGGGTCGGCGTTTTCGAGCGGGTGACAGACGGAAAGCTTTCCGTATGCAAAGTCACGTTCGGCGCCGAGCCGAAGGATTACGAGGTCTGGGATTTTTTTCTGAAACACTTCCGGGAATTGAAGTTCAGTCCGGCTGTGGAGATCGAAGTGAAGCAGACGGCGGATAACCCGAAGCGGCGGCAGCGCGGCGCCTCAAAGCATCTGCAGAATACCGGGATCGGTACGAAGGCGCAGCAGGCGCTGCAAAAGCAGCGCGAAGAGAATAAGGCAACGCGTATGCTGACAAGCCGCGAACAGCGGGAGGCCGAAAAACAGCGGCAGTTCGAGTTAAAACAGCAAAAACGAAAAGAGAAGCACAAAGGCCATTGACCGTGCTTCCCGTAGGGTCTCCGGCTTGCCCAGACGCAGGCCGGCGATTCTTTTTTTTTAGGCAACACCGCATAATTCCGGTGTGCGGATTGCGCAGTAGATTTTTTCGTCAGATTGTACAGATTTGACGCCGTCAACCTGGCGGTTGGCAAGGAAAATCTGTGCAGGATGACGGAATAAAGATCAAGCAAGGCGT
>JAFRNP010000074.1 GCA_017430145.1 Clostridia bacterium | reverse complement strand
GGTCCAGTAGTCGGTCCATTGGCCCTCCGGCAGGTACACCTCGCGGGTATCCTCCGTAAAGCTGATAATGGGGGCCACCAGCAGATCGTCGCCCAGCAGGTATTCGTCGTCCCTGTCCGCCTCCGCGTACTGCGGGTATTTTACGTCCGGCCGCCGCAGTAAGGGCAGCCCAGTCTCGTAGTTTTCGTGCGCCAGGGCGTAATACACCGGCAGCAGGCGGTAGCGCAGGTCGATGTAGCGGTGCGCGGCTTTTTCCGCCTCTTCGCCGTAGAGCCAGGGCATCCGGGAATAGGGCTTCGTGCAGTGGACGCGCATGATGGGGGAGAGCGCCCCGTACTGGATCCAGCGGATGTATTGTTCGGGGGTGACCTCCGCCGTGTGTCCGCCCAGGTCTGAGCTGGTGTAGGGCAGCAGCGCCTGGCTGGACAGGAACACCATATTCTCAAGCTCCTGCTGCAGGGCGTCCGCCGAGGGACCGATATCGCCGGTCCACTGCAGCGTATAGCGGTGCGCTGCCAGTTCGCCGGGGTACTCGTACGTGCCGTTGCCGATCCCGTCCACGTTCGCCATGATCAGCGGCCGCCGTGCGTCGCCGCTGCCCGCGGTACGTTCGTAATAGTCCTTTGTGACCGTCTGATAGACGTACATGCCGCTCACATACCGGGAAAGCGCGTCGTCGATGGGGTTGACGGTGGTCCACCAGTTGCGGTCGTACCACCAGTAATCCAGCCCTTTTTCGAGGATCTTCTGCAGATTGGTGCTGCGGTAATAGATCTCATAGGGCTGCAAAAGGTTCGTGTTGTTCGCGGTGGGCTCCGGGTGGTCGTTGAAAATAAGGGATACGCCCTCGCTGTGCGCCTGCTGCGCGAACCGGGAGAAATCCGGGAAGTCCTTTTTGCTGATCGTGTACCCGGTGCCCCGGTTGTTGATCTGCTGCCGCCAGTCGGTGTCGATGACCAGCACGTCCAGCGGATAGCCCCGGTCCCGGTAATCCCGGATCTGCTGCAGGGCGGTATCCTGCGTGTACTCGTAATAGCGGGAGTCCCAGAAGCCCAGCAGGTTCAGGGAGATCATCTCCGATTTGCCCGTCAGGTCGGTAAAGTCTTTGGTAAACGCTGCGTAGTCCCCGTGCGGCAGGAACACGAACAGATCCTCCGCCTGGTTATCCAGATCCCAGCCGTTATGTTTTGTCAGGTCCGCGGTGTTTTTGTAGCCCGCTTCAGAAGGGATCACGCGGGGCGCGTCGGTGAAATACCAGCTGTTCAGCCCGTCCGAAGGGGAGGGCAGCACCACGTTCGCGTCGGTGTCGGTTTCAAACCGCCACAGGACCTCCCCGGCGGGGTCCGTGATATAACAGCCCGCCGCGCTTTTTGCGTTTTGCGGCACGTATACGGTGTAGGCGGCGGAAGCGATCACGAGAAAGCCGCCTTCGGTTTTCTCGGTATAGGTGACGTCGTCCCAGCCGGTGCGTTTTTCGACGGTAAAGGAAGGGCGGTTCTCAAAGCCCTTGGGCCCCTCGGTCTCGATGCGCACAAGGCTGTCCCGCAGCAGCTGCACGCGCACGCTGCCTTCGGTGACGGAAGCGGGCATGCCGGCCGTATAGTCTGCCGGGTCATACGCCGCCGATCTGCCGAAGACGCCGAAAATGAGCGCGAACAGCATCATGAAAAAACTCAGGATCTTTGCCATATGGGTCCCTCCCTGTTAACAGCGTGCGAAACGGCGATCAGGTAAACAGCACGGTGATCAGCTCAAAAACGGTTCGGAACCACCTGGCGATCTTTTTGAAGAAGGCGGTAAAAGCGTTTTCGCCGGCGGGCGTCTCCTCTTTGCCGTCGGGCAGGAAGGGCAGGACCTCCTCGTCCAGATGGCCGCTGTAAAAATTGCCGCCGTCGGTACGCATGGCGCCCCATTTTTCGGCGATGGTCTCAAAACTGTCGTGTTCGGGGTCCACGATCAGGCTGTCTTCGACAGAACCGAAAATGAACCAGTCCGCCCAGGCGGCCCAGCTGTTGTAGCCCTTCCAGGTCCAGACCGTCCAGTTCACGCCCTCGGCCTCATATACGCCGAGAATATCCCCCACGGTGCAGTTGACCTTGCTGCTTTCCGTTTCGGCTGTGGGATGGAACTCCCCGGCGTACAGCGGCACGTTGTATTTCAGCGCTTTGGAGGCGTCGATGCGCGCCTGGAACCCGTCGATCCGGGAGTTGTACTGATGCAGCTGATATACCACGTTCGTCCAGCCCTTGCGCGCAGGGTTGGGCAGCTTGCCGATGTCCCAGGTGCCCATCATGCAGATCACGCGCGCCGGGTCTTTTTCACGGATGGCGCGGTAGGCGGCGTCGTAAAAACTGTTCAGGACCGCGTAGTCTCTTTTGATCACGGGCACGTCGCACAGGGGCTCGTTGAGCAGGTCAAACATGGCGACGTTCGGGTCGCCCGCGTAGCGCTCGGCGATCAGCGTCCAGATCTCCAGCGTCCTTGCGCGATAAGTCTCTCCCTCGGCGGTCTTTTCGTAGAAACGGCAGTTGTCCTTCTGCCCGCAGTGGTCCTGCACGCCCTGGCAGCCGGGTGCGCCGTGAAAATCGAGAACGGCGTACAGCCCGTATTTGCGGCACATGGCAAGCGCCCAGTCGAGCAGCGAAAAATCCTTTTCGCCTGCTTCGTTCAGGATCCACGTGCCGTTGTCGTCGCTCTGGAAATTGCGGTACCAGAATGGGATCCGCACGCAGTTGAAGCCCATGGCGGCGATCTCGGAAAAGTCGTATTCGGTGATCCAGTTGTCCCAGTAGATGTTATACAGCTGATACGCCCGTTCGGCGCCGAAGCGTTCGGTCAGCGTCTCCAGCGTCCAGTGGTCGCCGCGTTTGCCGTTGTCGGCGGGGCAGAACCAGTCCTCCTGGATCAGCCAGCCGCCCAGGTTCACGCCCCGGAGCAATACCGTTTCTCCGTTGCTGTCGACCAAATCTTCCCCTTCGGTATGCAGCGCCGGCAGCGCTGCGGGCGTATCTTCTGCAAGCGCGAAAACAGGGAGCGTCGTCAGCGTCAGAACAGCCGCCAGAAGGACGGCGAGCAGTTTTTTTGTGTGTTTCATCACGGAAATCTCCTTTCCAAATTGGTTACATCTTTTATTATAGAAGCATTTCCGGGCGTTTTCAATAGAAATCAAGAAAAATAAACATTTTTTCTTAAAAAGTATCTCTTGTTTTTATGAATTGTGCTTGACCTTTTATAAAAAATATGGTACGCTTTTAAACAATATAAAAAGAAAGAGGCTTAAATCATGAAACATCTGAAAAAACTGCTCGCGGTGTTTGCCGCCGCCCTGATGCTGCTGTCCGTTCTGCCGGCGGCCGCCGCCGAAACGGCGGATACGACGCTGCGGTTCAACGGGGACGGTACGTTTAAGATCATGTTGTTTGCGGACCCGCAGGACGATGAGGATCTGGAGGAGACCACCACCGCCCTGATGTGCGAGGCGCTGGACAAATATCAGCCGGATCTGGTCGTTTACCTCGGCGACAATACCGTGGCGAACGGGTACGATAACCAGTATAAGGCGATCGAGGCGGTCACAAAGCCGGTTGTTGACCGGGGGATCCCGTATGCCCTTGTTTTCGGCAACCACGACGAGGAGCATAACGTCACCAAGGAGGAGCTGCTGGCGATCTATCAGTCCTTCGGCACCTGTCTGACCTACGACGCCGTTCCCGCGCTTACCGGCTGCGGCAACTGCAATATCCCCATCTATTCTTCGGACGGCGCAAAGATCGCGTTCAACCTCTGGATGATCGACTCCAATATGTACAACGCGGACCCCGAAGTGGGCGGCTACGATTACGTGCATCAGGACCAGCTTGACTGGTACCTGGAGACCGCCGCGGCGCTCAAAGCGGAGAACGGCGGCGAGCCCGTGCCCGCCATGGACTTCCAGCATATCGTGATCCCGGAGATCTTCGACGAGCTGTATGTGGAGCTGCCCGTGTCGCTGGGCAAGCTTTCCGAGAACCGCAACGGCAAATATTACAGCCTGCTGCCTGTGTTCACGCGGCTCAACGGCTACTGGCTGGAAGTGCCCTGCCCGCCGAACGTCTACGACGGCCAGCTTGCGGCGTGGAAAGAGGCCGGCGACGTGATCGCCGAGTTCCACGGCCACGACCACAACAATTCCTATCAGGTGAACATTGAGGGCGTGGACGTGGTCAACGTGCCCTCCTGCGGGTGCAACTCCTATTCCAAGGATATCACCCGCGGCTGCGGGCTGATCACGCTGCACGAAAACGATCCGGCGAATTACGATTACGAGCTGGTGCGGATGTTCGACCTGGCGCTTGCAGAGGATTCCGCGATCCCGAACGCGCAGGGCGGCAAAGCAAAGGCGTACTACGCGTTGGTAAAAGCGCTGGATGCGGTCGTTCAGGCCATGTTCAAGGTATTCGGACTGTTCTACAAGGTCTTCCCGGACGGTCTGCTGTAATTTGATGACGCCCGTGCAAACGGGCGTTTTTGCACTTGTTAAAAATACACCTTTCCGGCGTTTTTGTTCCGGACAGAAAATGAAGAGAAGGGGATTTGTGTGAAAAAGGTTATCAGTCTGCTTATGGCGTGCATCATGCTGCTTTCGTTTATCCCGTTGTCGCAGGGCGCCGAAAAAACGCTGGCCCTTGCCGCCGGCGGGGAAACGGATTACCGGATCGTGGTGGCGGCCGCGGCAAGCGATGCGGAGACCACGGCGGCTGCGAAACTTAAGACGTATCTTGAAGAGATCACGGGCGCCGGTTTTACCGTCGTTACGGACGCCCTTCCGGCTGAAGAAAAGGAGATCTCCGTGGGCGACACGAACCGGATCGACGGCCTCTGGTCCGCGGACGAAGACGTTGACGCGGATGCCGTGCGCATTTTTACCCGGGAAGAAAAGCTGTTTCTGACCGGAGGCTCCGGACGCGGGACGCTGTACGCGGTCGCGACCTTTCTGGAGGACTGGCTCGGCTGCCGCTGGTTCACCCATGATCTGACGGTGACGCCGCATCAGGGTACGCTTTCTATCCCCGCAATCGATTATTTCTACGAGCCCTGCTTCCGGCTTCGGCAGACCTACTGGCTGTTTTCCACCATGTACCCGGAGTACTGCGTTGCCCACAAGCTGCAGGGCGTGATGGCGGGGCTGCCCGAGTCCCTCGGCGGCGGCCGGTACGAGCTTGCCGTCAGCGGCGTACATACCATGTCGCAGTTCGTGACGCCCGCGATGTTCGCAGAGCACCCCGAATACTTCGGCTGCGATGAAAACGGCGTCCGGCAGCAAAACCGCCAGCCGTGCCTCCGAAACGACGACGTGTTCCGTCTGGCAGTGGACTGGGCGAAGGCGTATTTTTCAAACTACAACGCGATCCTCAGCCTCTCCCAGAACGACTGCATGGATTTTTGCCGGTGTGAAAAATGCCGCGCCTTCAACGACGCTCACGGCGGCGCGGATTCCGCGGCGCTGCTGGATTTTGTCAACCGCGTGATCCGGGAGGTCCGGCAGACCTATCCCGACGCGCGCATCGAGACCCTTGCCTACCAGAATTCCCAGACGCCCCCGACGGGCCTTCAGGCGGAGGAGAACGTGGTGATCCGCTTCTGCGGCATCTCCACCTGCACCCTGCACGCGCTTGACGACCCGACCTGTACGTCCAATAAAAAATTCCATCAGGACCTGACCGGGTGGGAGAAGCTGTGCAAGGAGATCTATATTTGGGATTACAGCACCAATTTCCAGTATTATTACGCGCTGTTTCCCAATATCACCGCCCTGCAGGCGCGTTACCAATATTACCGCGACCACCACGTCGTGTCGATCTTCGACCACGGCTGCGGCGAGAGCATCGTCCCCGGTGAGTTCCATGAGCTGCGTACCTATCTGGTCATGAAGCTGTTGTGGGATCCGGATACGGATATCGAACGGCACATGCGGGAGTTCTGCGAGGCCTACTACGGAGAAGCGGGCGCAGACGTGGTCGAATTCATCCGCTATTTTGAGAAAAACGTGGGGGGCTGGAACGCGAAAGCCGTCAAGGTCTGCCACAACAGCTGTCAGGACGGCGGCGTGAGCCTGCTGAACAACTCCGCCCTTTCGGTGCTGAACGTCAGAAAACTTGACGCGCTGATGGAACAGGCCCAGGCGCGCCCGCTTTCGGAGGCCCAGACGCAGCGTCTGCAGGGACTGTCGCTCAGCTGGCGCTTCTTTAAAAACGCGACCTTCGCCGGGGAGTTCAACTGGTACTCCGGCTTTGCGGATCCCGAAGCCGAGACCGCGAAGCTTGCCGAGGATATGCGGGCGTACGGCGTAACGGGGATGAGCGAAAAAGGCGCGCTGTGGCTGTCGGACGAGGCGCCCGACGGCAGGATGATGCCTACCTTCTGGTATGCGGACGAGGAGACGCTTTCGCCCGATATCCTGCAGGAGATGCGCCTGCGCGTGGGGATCCACAAGGTCCTTTCGTTCGTGTGTACGCCGCTGCGTCTGCTGTTTGAGCGATTCGCCGCCCTGTGCGGCTGAGCCCCGGTCTGACGGGATAGCACCTGAAAACAGGCGAGAAAAAAGGGGAGACTGTCAAAAATGGAAGAGAAGCGACTGCGCCGGAAAAAACCGTTCACCGGGATCCTGCCGCATATGCCGGACGAGACCATGGCGCCGGGGAGAATGCGGATCCGGACGGACGGCGAAAAGGAGGCCGCAAAGCACGTTTACGAACGCAACGGTACGGCGTCCGATTTCCGCCGCGCCTATATCGTCGGCGGCGGGGACCTGGGCGCGGCGGTCCACGGCACGCCGGACAACTATACCTATCATATCTGTAAAAACGACGTCTGGTGGGACGATTTCGATTCCGACCCGCCCTGTTACCTGCCGGGCGGCTTTGAAGAGGTGCGCCGCCGGGCCGCCGAAGGCGACCCCACGCTCAAACAGGATATTTTTGCCGCCGCCAACCGGCGGAACAACCAGCCCAACCAGACCTCCGCCGCGCGGCTGACGCTCCACCTGATCAGCGGCGGCGTGCAGGCGCATATCAGGGAACGCATGGAGCTGCACACCGGTATGCTGTACCAGACCTACGGCTGCGGCAACCAGAACGGGGTGATCTGCGGAAACGACTTTTCCACCGCAAGCTGCATCTCTCCCACCGAGGACGTGCTGTTCATCGCCTGCAACGCAAGCACGCGCGCCGGGCATATGGGCAAGCTCTCGCTGGAACTGACCAAAGACCCGATGGAGGTCTCCGCCAACATCGGCTTTCTGTCCGACGCCGAGATCCGGCGGCTGGAGGAGGAGATCGAAGCGTATTATACGCCCGTCCCCTTTATAGACGGCAAAGATTTCGGGTTTACCATGCGTCTGCGGACGGGACACGATCCCGAAAACTCGCCGGACGTACACTATACCGTGCGCATGCGGGCGAGCGACCCGAACATCCGCGCGTACATGGCGGGATCCAAAGTGATCGCCGAGGGCAGGCCGGAAGGGAAGCGCGTTTATTTCATCCTCACGGTGGTCACGACCTTCGACGCATCTGATACCGACGCCGAATCTAAACGCAGGCTGGACCGGGTGGAGGCGTACACTATGCCCCTGGCCTCCACCAACTGCGCCGATTGGCACCGCCATATCTGGCGCCGCTCCTGGATCCGCCTGCCGGACGTGAAATGGTCCCGGCCTTGGTACTGGAGCGTGTATCAGGCGCTGTCCTCCAGAAAACCCGGCAAACAGCCTGCCGGTTACCTGGCGCCGTGGTTCCAGTCTTCCTACGCGAACTGGGGGCATCAGATCCTGACCTATGAGCAGACCAAAACGAATCTCGGCCTTCTGCCCACGAACCACGCGGAGCTGCTGGAGCCCTGGTTCAGGCTGCTGCGGGACGCGAATGGCAAGCTGAAAGCTTTTACAGAGGCGTATTACGGGATGCGCGGCACCGCCTTCCCGCACGCGATCTCCAATACCGGCGTCGTGACCGCCTCAACGATCAACCTCAACGGTACCGAGATGAACATCCAGACCGTCGGGGAGAGCGTGAAATACTGCTGGGATTATTACGACTGTACCGGGGACCTCGATTTCCTGCGGGAGGTCGGCTACCCGCCGCTGAAAGACGCGGCGCTGTTCTATCACGATTACCTGCTCACGGACGGCGAGACCGGGAAAAAGTATATCTTTCCCTCCCGCAGCCAGGAGTTTGTGAACACACTGGGCTTTTCCGACGAGTTCATGACCGATTCGATCATCGACCTGTGCCTTGTGCGCTTCACGCTCGAAAAGGCAGCCGCCTCGGCGGATCTGCTTGAAACGGACGCGGACCTTGCCGCCGCCTGGCGGGCGGACCTTGCCGCGCTCTCTGCCGGTTACGCGGTATGGCCCGACGGCACCTGGAAAACCGCCGAGGACACCGACGATACGACCTTCGATTACGGCCCGCCGACCGTGACGGACCTTGCGCCCGTCTGCTACACCGGCGAAGTGGACGCGTGGCACGGGAAGAGCCCCGAGATCATGGCGGCGGCGAAAAAGACCGTTCTGAAGCATGTGCCGGACAATGAGATCCCCTGGGACCGCTCCTTCGGGATGCTCGCGCGGCTGCGTATGGGCGACGCCGCCTATGCCGGCAGGATCCTGCAGCTGATCCCGGAACAGTATGAGGAGGGCGGCAATCTGGACGCGCCCGTGGCGCACGACTGCGACTATTCTGTGGGCAAAGGGACCGCCGCCACCGCGCAGGTGATCTGCGAGATGCTGCTGCAAAGCCAGGGCGGCGTGCTGCGGGTGTTCCCGGCGTGGGACCTTTCCCTCGGCGACACGGCGTTTTATTCCCTCAGAGCCTCCGGCGCGTTCCTCGTGAGCGCCGAGACCCGCGGCGGCGCCGTGGCGTACGCCATCGTGCGCAGCCTGGCGGGGAACCCCTGCCGGGTGCAGGATCCCTTCGGTACGGATCCCCGCGTCCGGGACCTGGAAACAGGGGAGACGGTCCCGTTCGTGAAAGACGGGGATCTGCTCTGTTTTGAGACGGAAAAAGCGCACGAGTACGCGGTGGAACGCCTCAGCGCCCCGCTGGAGAGCTTCCCGGTGATCACATGATCCGCCTAAGCCTCAAAGCAAAAACAAATCTGCCGCCGCCGTCATGCCGGAGAAATCGGAAGATCATTCGGGTTTGAAGACGTATCGGACAAAAGCCGCCGGATGAAGGAGAAAAAACTCAAACCGGCGGCTGCCGGTTTTATGAGGTAGTTTGTTGTGCGCTTTTCTATATAACATTAATCGCAGCCGCAATGCAAAAGAAAGAAAAAAATCGTACAGAAACAGGGAAAGTTGTACTTGAAATTTGTGAAATCTGTTATATAATAAATTTATAACCATTTTTTTTGGAGGGGTATGTATGGCGAGTTGCCCGAACTGCGGACATAAACTGAAGCTGACCGATATCAGCCAGTTTTGTCCCGCGTGTGGGATCAACATGCGATTTGTGAATTTTGAAGAGAATTTTTACCGGGAAGCGAAATACGCCGAGCTTGCGCAGGCAAACGTCAAGGTCAAATTCCGGCGCTTCAAGGCTGCGTTTATCGGCTCTAAGCTGACCATCGTGCGCCTGTGCGCGGCGCTTTTGCCGGTGCTGGCGCTTCTGGTGCCAAACGGCAGCTTTACATTGACGCTGCCGTTTTATGAAAGCAAGACCGATTTCGGGCTCATGGGGCTGATCTCCCTGTTTACGGGCAGGGATTTCGGGTACGTGATGGGCCAGCCGGGCGCCGATTTCGGCGCACTGCGCACGGGGTTGTTCGGCTATCTGGCAACAGCACTGTTTGCGGTCGTTGTGCTGCTGGCGACCCTGCTTTGTTTTTTGAGTATCAAAAACATGCAGAAAGTCATTTGCGTGTTGGCGGGCGTCGGGGCTGCGGCGGCAGTCTGCGGCATGTTCCTGATCAAAACGGCCGACAGCCTGACGGTGCATGTGAAGGGCGGCTTCGGGCTGCTTGCTGCCGTCGCCGCGTTCGGCGTCGTGATCGCCGTCAACGTGATCCTTGAAAAACAGGGGATCCCCGTGGAATACGCCGAAGGCATGGAGGAGCGCGCGAAGCTCTATAAAGAACTGAAAGCCGGGGACCTGGATCTGGATTCGCTGCCCCAGCCGATCATCGAGACTGCCCAGACCCGCAGGATCGACGATGAGATCGCCGCGGAACAGGAAGAGTACCGCAAGGCGCATGAAAAGGAGGTGGAATGATGTCGAAGGAATTAAACGCCGGGCTGACGGATACCGAAGCCGTTCAGGCGCAGGAAGAGGAACTTGAAAAAAAGAATAAATGGATGTACCCCGTGCTTATCACGGTCCTGATCCTGATTTTTTCCGTCGGCTTCATCTACGGGTTCCGGCTGGTCCTGAACATCGAAGGGACCTACCCGCCTGCGGTGCGCACCGAAAGCAGGACGCCTGTTCCCGAGACCAATGAAGAGATGGCGGCGTACCTGAACGCCGTAGTCAATACTGCCGTTTCGGAAAAGCCTGCCTTTTCGTCCGAATGGAAGTTTATCGTGGATACGGACAGCATCCGGACCACGGGCGACGAGGCGCTGAAAAACACGCTGGTCTTTTTGGCGGATCCGATGGAAAACGCACTTTCCGGCAGCGTTGAGAAGCAGGCGACCGGCTATGGGGAGGAGATGAGAGATAAGCTCATCCTGCCTGAGATCGAGGCTTCCGATATTGAAAGCTTTACGTGTAATTACATCTATTACCGCTGCAGAGCCTGCGGCAATGAGAGTACGGAGCCGGCCGAGGGCTGTACGGTATGCGGCTCTGAGGAAGAATACCAGATGCTGTACCGGGACCGGTACAGTATCTCCCTGGTTCTGAAAAGCGACAGCGCTGCAAAGGACAGTCTGTTTAAGCCGGAAAAAGAAGATATCCTGAAAGTCGTCGATCCGGCGCTTAAACCCTATGCGGCGGTGAAAGACCTGCATACAGACGTGACGGCGCTCGGTATCTATTTTGAAACGGACCGTATGACCGACGAACTGCAAAAGCTTACCTACACCAAAAGCGCGGACGTTTCTGCCGATCTTACGCTCGTATCCGACGGGACCGAAGCCGAAAGCTCTGCTTCCGTTGCGCAGCAGACCGTGTACTCATTCAGCTGGCCGGCGGTGATCCTGAACCACAGCTCCCTGACGTTGGCGCCCGGCAAGCGGGAACAGATCACGGCGGAACGCATCTGCGACGACCCGAAGGCGTATGAGATCACCTGGACCTCCTCCGACGAGAGCGTGGTCACCGTGGACAAAAAGGGCTACGTGAAGGCCGCGGAAAAGATCGGCGACGAGCCCGGCAGGGCGACCGTGACGGCAAGCTTTACGTTCAACGGCAAAACCTATTCCGCATCATGTGAGATCATTGTGAAGGTCTCCGTGGAATTTATGGAGATCAGCAAGCACCGGCTGACGCTTTCGCCCGGGGACACCGAAACGCTGACGTCGAGAGTTGCCTCGGACAACAAGGGATTTGCGTTCAAAAAGCCCACCGTAAAGACCGTGACCTGGTACTCCGCGGATGAAAGCATCGCAACCGTGGATGCAAACGGCGTGATCACCGCCGTTGCCCCCGGAGAGACCACCGTCTTTGCGTTGTCGGACGACGGTTATTACCGCTCGTCCTGCACCGTCACCGTAAAGTAAAGGAGGTTGGAAGAAAATGGCTGATGAGAAGCACACAAAGTCTTTTGTGGAAGGCGTGTTTTCTGCGGAAGATACTTCCGCGGCAAATATCTCGAAGCAGAAGCTGAACAAATACAGCGCCATTGCCACAAAAATGTTCCATACCGGGGTGCTCAGCCCCAAGGAGATGGCGTATCCGGCGATCTCCGACCTTGCGTCCAAGCTGATGGTGGCGCTGGATAACTATAAAATGCTGTACTACGTCAAGGTGCTGAAGATCGACCTGACCTATATCGTCATCATCGATATGCTGATCGGTATCTACAACACCCTCAACGACCCGCTCATGGGCGCGCTGTATGACCGCACCCGTACCCGCTGGGGCAAGGCGCGTCCGTATATCCTGCTGGGCGCGGCGCCGTTTTACGCATCCACCGCCTTACTCTACTGCGGCGGGCTGTTCTTCGGCTCGCACACCACCAACGACCCGAAAAAGATCATCTTCGTGTTCGTGATGCTGTTTATACAGGAGACTTTCTCTACCATCTACGGCCTGCCGCGCGGTTACATGCTCTCCATGCAGACCGTGAACCCCAGCGACCGTATCGCGGTGGGCCTGCTGCAGCAGTATATCGGCGGCACCGGCGCCGGCATTATCTATATGCTGTTTGCCCCGATCATCGACTTCAATGAAAAGGGCTATATCAATTTCCCGATGCCCACCCTTTATGCGGTCGTTGCGATCTTTGGCTGTTACGTCGGCATCATCGGCAATATGACC